>CAUTGQ010000014.1:0-15425 GCA_963538075.1 uncultured Atopobiaceae bacterium | reverse complement strand
AATATTTTTATATCAAGAACCTATTAAAGATCTGCTCAATGATGATGGAACCAGTAAGGATGTCTCCCAGCTGAGATCCAGCAATAGTAATAATGGGAATCAGAGCATTTCTGAGCGCATGCTTCAAAACAATAGCAGAGCGCTTTAAGCCCTTAGCTTCAGCAGTTCTGATGTAGTCCTGGTTTAATACATCCAGCATACTGGTCCTGGTAACGCGGGCAATACTTGCTGCATAACGAGAGCCCAATGCAATAACAGGAAGAACGTACGCGGAAGGAGTTTTAACGCCAGAGAGTGGGAACCACTTGAGCGTCAAAGCAAAAATAATCTGCAGTACTAATGCCACCCAAAATGATGGAGCAGAAATACCAAAGATTGCAGCTGACATAAGTGTTCTATCAAGCCATTTTCCATGGTTTACTGCGGCGAGAATACCCATCAATAGACCAAGCACAATGGCAAAAAGATACGCGAACACTGCCAAGCGCAGCGTAACGCCCAGAGCCTTTGTCAAAAGTGCAATGACAGGGCGCTTCTGAGTGTAAGAAGTTCCAAAATCTCCACCAAGCATTTTTACAAACCAGTTTGCGTACTGCTCTGGAATTGGCTTATCAAGGCCCATAGTGTGACGGACTTGCTGAACCGTAGCTTCATCAGCCATATCGCCCATCATGACTCGTACTGGGTCACCTGGGACAATGTTCAAGACAAAAAACGTTAAAGCAGAAATGCAAACTACAACGCTCACTGCTTGAAGGATTCGTTTGATTAGAAACGATCTCACTCCTGAGCTCCTCTCCCCTCAAGAAAATGAAGCGGCATCCAAGAATCTTAGATGCCGCTTTAAAGTTTATAGCAAGTTTGCTACTTAGTCCTCTGGAACGGTGTAATCGGAATTTGATGTATCAATATCGACATCAAAGAAGTGATAAATCAAGTTTCCAACCTTAGCGTTCTTGACGTACTTCTTAGCGACAAAAGAGTTCTTTGGCCAGTACAGAGGAAGTGTTGCAAAGTCTGTACGCGTGAGCAGGTTATCTGCGTCCTTGTAATCCTCTGTTCTCTTGTCCTTGTTAGACTCAGAGCGACCCTCAACAAGAAGCTTGTCAAACTCTGGGTTGTTGTAGAAGGAAGACTTCTTTGCAGCGTTGGTGCTGTAGAAGTAGGTGTAGAGGTGCTGATCACCGTCAGCAAACAGTGGATACCAACCAAGGGTAGTAATCTGAAGGTTACCAGCAGCCCAGTCGGTGTTCCAAACTGCGTTGTCCTCTACCTGGACATCAAGGGTAACGCCAATCTTGCTCCAGTACTCCTGGACAGCAACAAGGAGCTTCTCGTAAGACTTTCTAACCTTTGCAGAAAGCTTAAGATCAGTGACACCAGCCTCAGCAAGAAGAGACTTAGCCTTCTCTGGATCATACTCAAACGCAGGAGCGTTCTTGTCGTAACCAGGGGTTGCTGGTGCAAGCCAACCGCTAGCAACGGTACCGTTACCGGAAGCAATGTTGTCAACAAGCTCCTGGCGGTTAATTGCCAAGGAGAGTGCCTGACGAACCTTAGGATCAGTAAGCTCAAAGCCCTCTTTGAGGTTGAGGTTGATGAAGTTAACACCAAGGGTCTGATATGCGGTGATAAGGTCCTTGACGTCAGCATCGCTTGAATACTGCTGATACAGAGAAGATGGAAGATCGCAGAAGTCAATATCGTTGTTCTTGAATGCAAGCAGCTGAGTGTTGGAATCGTCGTAGTAGTGAATACGAATCTCATCCAGAGCAGGCTTACCATCATGGTAGTCATCAAAGCGCTCGAGAACTACCTCAGTGGTGTCATCGTTGCTCTTAATCTTGTACTTACCAGTACCAATGAGGTTAGTACCGGTACCCCAATCAGCACCAGCAGCCTCACAAGCCTTCTCTGGGAAGATGCAAGCATAGGAAATTCCAAGAACGCTTACAAAGACAATGTAAGGCTCAGAAAGCGTAAAGGTAAAGTGAGTGTCGTCCTGAACAGTCAGGCCCTCAAGCTCAGTAGCCTTACCAGCAAGCATCTCTGGAGCGCCCTTGATCTTATCAAAGAAGCTGGTAGAGAGAGCCTTGGTCTCTGGCTTAAACATACGCTCAAAGGTGTACTTAACGTCCTTTGCAGTCAAAGTAGTACCATCGTGGAACTTAATACCCTCTTTGAGCTCGCACTTAAGGGTGACACCATCAGACTCAAAGGTTGGAATCTCTTTAAGCAGGCATGTAACAAGCTCGTTGTCCTCAGTCCAACGGAGCAGGGACTCACAAACAGAGTCTGCAACGCATGCGGACTGGGAGTTGTTTGCACGCTGCATATCAAGGCCCTGCTTAGAATTTGCAGAACCATAGCGAAGAATCTTCTTCTTATCAGATGTCTGAGTAGTATCAGTAGAAGGAGAGTTGCAGCCAGCCAGCATCATAGATGCGCCACCACCAGCCGCTACCATACCTGATGCCTTCAAAAAATTACGACGGCTTAGTGAGTTCTCCAGCATGTTAACCCTTCTTTCTTATTAAAACGATTTATAAGACAACCCTGCTGGGGTTAGATAACTATACAAAACAATTACCAGCATCTACCCATATATACCTAGGATGAAATAGACATGAAACATTAAATTGCGCCGATAACAGCAAAATCTATTTACCTGCACTTTTTGTCTAACCATATAGGAATTGCCTATATTGAAACATAAAAATTGACTAAGCATTTTTGGACAGTTGTCCATTTTATCTATAAAAATATTGGCAGGTACTAAAGAGATACCTGCCAATACAAATGCATGTAACGAGAAGAACGCTCTGTCTTAGTGCTTACGCTTCATAAGACCTACGGCTGTTAAAGCAGCTCCACCCATAACCATAAGAGGCATTACCAGAAGCTCTTCTCCCGTATTAGGAAGCTGTGCTTTCTTCTTCTTTGTCTTCTTCTCTTTTACAGGAGAAGCAGGATTGGAAGGCTCTTCTGGAGCTGGAGTTGGTGTTGGAGTTGGAGTATCAGACTCAACAGTTAGGGTAACCGTCTTTGCTGCCTCATAGTCATTACCTGCAGCTGCAGCATTACCGTTGAAGTAATAGTAATACGTAACGGAGTATGCACCAGGAGTCTTAGAAATCTCTTCTGCCTTCTGAGCAACAGTTGCTGCATCCATAGTTGCTGTATCAAGTACAACTGTACCACTCTGATCAACAACCTTAACGCGAGCGTCAGCAGAACCAGCAGCAGGGGTAACCTGACCGGCACTGTGATCAACCATTGCATCAAGGTTATCAAGGATGGACCAAGAATCCTGGTTAGCGGTAATAGTGCTGTCGTGTGCCGTGACTACCTGCCTAAGCTCTGTATAAAGAGGAGTAATAACGCCATTGTTAAGATCAAGCTCATCAGTTGAGTTCTCAGAAGCATTGATGACAAGGTTGCCGCTAGAAAGAGAAGTGTACGAATACTCCTGATACACATCGTCAGCAAGATCATTATCAACAGCAAGCTGCCAGCCAGGAAGATTAAGGTACAGTCCCCTATTGGAATTTCCAGTGTGAACTGAATAGCCATAATCCCTCATGGCATTCTTAATGTTGGTCAAATCAATGTAGTACGCACCGCCGGTATACAGAGCATCGTTCTCCGTTGCGCTGTGGCGATCTTCATACAGGATATTATCAACGTGAATATCACTTGCAGAAATAGTTGGCATGTAATTCCACTCGTCCTGTGGGATAGCGTAATAGCTACCGTCAGGCCTAATAATTACGCCAAGATATTTCTTATTGCTGCTAAGAATGGAATTGTTTGTTCCCTCTTCCAAGACCTGCCTTGCAAACCTAACTGAAACACGAGGGTTTCCGTAAGAGGTTCTGTGATCAAGCAGATACTGGGTAAGACCCACATAGTTGGTACCGTACAGATTAAGAGTAGAGCCATTGGTAAGTGTCAGAGGAACAGTAAGCGTAATGGTCTCACCAGCGGCCAGAGTGCCCGAGACAGAAACGGAACGCATCTCAGCATTGTCCTGACCAGCTGCCTGGTATGCAGCATAAGCAGTAGCTGCAGGCTGAGAGCCAGAACCACCGTTCAGTCCACTAATGTTCAGATTAATTGCAGTTGCTGTATTAGTTGATGAGAAGGTAAATCCAGTTGCACGCAAATCAGGATTAGGGCTTGAGCTGACATAGTAAGTAAGTGGCAGCTGCATAACCTCGTTTACAGAAACTGGAGATGAAGAGATGTTGGTAATCTTTACCACTGCCTGCAGATTCTGATACTTATCAATATCTACAATGGAGCGGTTCATCTGAGTGGTGTCATTATCCTTATAAGCGTAGTTAGATGTCTGGCCAGAAGCATCTGTAAAGTAAACAGAACGCTCGATAAGACCATCCGCACTCACAGAAGGAGACACGTTAGTAGTAGTGCCGTTATAAAACGAATTATTACTTGCAGCGTATGCAATATTTGGCATAAAGATTAAAGCTGCCAAAAATGCAAACATAACAGCAAGAAAACTGCGGCCCTGCATCTTTGATGTCATAGGCGTATTCCTCCTCAGAATAAAAACTTAGCGTTATATTTTCGCATTAACACCCTGTTGAAGGAATGGAGATATTTGTTACTTACATAAAAAGAGACGTCATCTTTCGATGACGTCTCTTGACAAATCTCTAGATGCGCAAAGTGCTCTACTCTGCAGCCTCTTCAGTTGCCTGTGCGTTAGCCTCAGACTCAACAAGGTGAGCCTCAAGATCAGCCTCAGCCTCAGCTGCTGCTGCCTCTGCTGCTGCACGCTCCTCCTCTGGAAGTGGAGTGACCTCAATATCAATACCAAGGGTCTCTGCAGCTGCCTTCATAGACAGGGAGATGCGACGGCGGTCAAGATCAATCTCCATGACCTTTACCTGTACAACGTCGCCAACCTTGCAGACCTGAGATGGAGCGGTGACGTGCTGCTTAGCCATCTCGGAGATGTGGACGAGGCCCTCAACGCCGTTGCCAAGGTCAACAAATGCACCAAAGGTAACAAGCTTGGTGACAGTGCCCTCGATGATAGCGTCAACTGGGTACTTGGAAACAAGTACACGCCATGGATCCTCGGAAGTCTGCTTAAGACCAAGGGAGATACGCTCACGGTTAAGGTCAACGTCGAGAACCTGAACCTCAACCTCCTGGCCAACCTTAACAACCTCAGATGGGTGGTTAACGTGGTTCCAAGAAAGCTCGGAAATGTGAACCAGGCCGTCAATGCCGCCAAGGTCAACAAATGCACCAAACTCAACGATGGAGGAAACAGTACCCTTGAGCTTCATGCCAACCTGGAGCTTGCCCAGGATGTCCTGACGCTCTGCCTTACGAGCCTCCTCAAGAACAATACGGCGAGAAAGAACAACGTTGTTGCGGTTGCGATCCATCTCGATAACACGAGCCTCAATACGAGTGCCCATGAATGCACCAAGATCCTTGACACGACGGAGGTCAACAAGGGATGCAGGCAGGAAGCCACGGAGGCCAATGTCAAGAATCAGGCCACCCTTAACAACCTCGATAACCTCGCCCTCAACGGTCTCACCAGCGTTGAACTTATCCTCAACTGCCTTCCAAGCACGCTCGTACTCAGCACGCTTCTTGGAGAGAACCAGACGGCCCTCTTTGTCCTCTTTCTGGAGAACAAGAGCCTCGACGTCCTCACCCAGGGAGATGACCTCTGCAGGGTTAACGTCTTTACGAATAGAAAGCTCACGAGCAGGAATAACGCCCTCAGACTTGTAGCCAATGTCTACGAGGACCTCATCGCGCTCAATCTTGACGACGGTGCCGTTGACAAGATCTCCCTCATCAAAATCAGTGACAGTGCCGTCGATCAGGCTGTTCATTTCCTCATCGGAAATTTCATCCAAAGAGAAGATGGACGAGTTCTGAATCTCACTCAAAGGTGGACCCCTTCCAAAACGGGGCCCCGGTCAACATGGTTGCTGCCAGAGTGCCAATACGTGGGCTTCTCTACTCGGAAACTTACATGCTCTCGGGGGCCAACAGATACAGTGCATAGCTTGACGCCATACGGGCAATAGGATAGCGCTCTTCGGCTGATTAAACAAGCCAAAGAGCGCTACTTTGCACAGCTATTACGCAAGTTTTACAAAATTTCTTCAAAGTTTGTTTCTTGCGAAAAGATCTTGTTGTGCTTACGCACGAAGACGGTAGCCTTCTTTCTCTACGGCAGCTCGGTACGCATCAACATCAATTGGATTTTTGCTGAGGATACGTGCCTGGCCACCTGCTAGAGTAACCTGCGCCCATGTTCCCTCAATACTATCGAGGGCTCGAGTCACATGATTGACGCAGTTCTGGCAAGTCATACCACCAATCTCAAATGTCTGAACATAAGGATAATGAGACTCATCTTTGTCTTCTGGACCATCTGCAGCCGCAACTTGCTCTGTGTTACAAGTAGTAACACCTGTTCCTTCATCAGAGCAGCAGCCTTTTTTACCTGCAGCAATTCCATAAACACGATAAACCGCAAAACCACAAAGTGCTACAACAGCAAGAATAACAATGATATTGATTGGTGACATACAAACTTCCCTTCTGTTGCTGTTTTACTACCCACCATTTTCTAGATTATTCAAAAAATGATGTTTTTCTCGCTAAATTTAACAGCAACAGCAAAAATCGTGATGTAGCTTAAGCAGAAAGCTTTGCGCCAAGACCACGAAGAGCCTCAAGAGCATCGTCATCTGGCTCAAGGTTGCAGATAAGAGTCTCAACAACGTTAACGCCCTCTGCCTCAGCGTTCTGCTTCCAAGTCTCCATCCAATCACCGGTTCCCCAGTCATAAGAACCAAAGAGAGCGGTTGGCTTCTGACCAAGCTTGCCTGCGCAGTCATTGAAGAGCTCCTCAAAATCAGGATCAAGCTCCTCGTCACCCATAGCAGGGCAGCCAAAAGCAAATGCATCGTACTGATCGCACATATCAGCAGAGAACTCAGAAGACTCAATAACCTCGGTATCTGCTGCACTTGCAAGCTCTTTTGCCATTGCCTCAGTATTGCCCGTCATGGACCAATACACAACTGCTACTTTACTCATACATTTCCTCCTTCTGTGTCCAGGTTCCCCCTGGAAAACTACACATTACTTTCAATACCTCAACAAGAAATCCAAGTGCACCCCTTATGCAACCTGGTATTTCTCGGCATTGCCATACGATGAGAGAATCTGCGCCAAAGATTCCCCCTGATAAAAACGAAGCTTGCAGTGGTCTTCTGCATCTTTAAGTTGCTTCAGGCGCAAGCGAGTTTCTTCTGTGTTGTCATAGACTTTCCAAGCGCCAGTAAATAGCTCAGACTGGCCGTTCATAAAGCCTTGAACGTCCGCAAGTGGATAGCCCAGCACAAGACCAATCTCATGTGGGAACGCGGCTTTTCTTGCATGGAAGGCAAAGATTTTTGAGCGCATGCTCTTCATCAACGCTTGTACCGACTCAGTGGAATGGCCAAACGTAGCCAAGAACTCACAGTGCTCTGATTTGGCGAGAATATCCTCAACAAGCTCAGGTCTATACGCGACGAACGATACTTTTCCACCCGAAATAGCAGAAGTAGCAAGGAGCGTTACTCCAAACAGAGAGAGCTCGTGCGTAGCGTTGCAGAGAAATGCCCTCAGTGTTGGATCGGTGCAGAGTAGGCTTGTACAAGAGCTGCAAGACTTGTGGGACGCAAATGAAAAGAGTGCAGCTGGCTTGACGTGAGCAATAACACCAGCGGCACAGCGAACAAACGTTGTCGCAAAATCATGACAAAGCTCAGGCGTATACGCTCTTCTGCTTCCGGTAGAAACAAGCTTTTTATCAGCAGGATATCCACAGGGAGAAGTAACGTCTAGGAGCAATGAATTCTCAAAAGAAGTAAGACAATCCATACCGCACTTGCTCCCTTCTTAAAAATGCGCCGTCGACTAAAAGGGAGCCGACGGCGCCTGGATTCCGGACCCTTGGAGAGGGGAAAGGTTCCGGGCTGATAAAGCAAATTTGTTAGAACTAGCTCCTGTTATATAAAAACCTTAACAAGTTAACCTCTTCTAACTATTTAAAGTGTAAGCCTTAGCTAACTAATTGCAAGTGAAAACTCAAAATATTTTTACTTTTTGACAGAAAAAAGCTCCCGTCTCTTACGAACAAGAAACGGGAGCTTTAACGTGATCTAAGAAACGCTTTGCTAACGCACAAGTGTGTTCTAAGCAGCCTGTCCTTCAGTTAAAAGCAATTTAACCTCAGAAGGAACATTTGGATTATGAGCTGCAGTAGTAAGCAGCGACCTTGTGTTTGCAAGCGTTACCATAAGTGTCAAAAGGTTGTGCATATATGCAGCAGCACTTACGGTAATAAGACCTGCAACACCTGCAGCAATGAAAGAGCTGTTCAGCGCAACAATCGTACGATAGTCGGCATGAATCCTCTTCATTACCTGCTGGCCCAAAAGACGCATGATTACCAGCGATTCAAGCGAATCATTCTTGATCGAAATATCCGCGACTGCGCGAGCAATATCAGTTGCATCAGACAGAGCCAGAGAAACATCAGAGACAGCCAGAGCAGGTGAATCGTTAATACCATCGCCTACCATTGCAACGGTGTAGCCCTCCTGCTGGAACTTCTTAACATACTCGCACTTATCCTCTGGGAGAATCTGTGCCACATAGTCGTCAAGACCCAGCTTCTGAGCAACACTTGCTGCAACGTTTTCTGAGTCACCAGTCAGCATAACCATACGCTTAACGCCAAGAGCGCGGAGCTGCATAATAGTTGCTGCTGCGTCTTCCCTTACAGGATCGGTAATACAAATTGCTGCAATAAGCTTTGAATCCTCGGACATGAAGATAATGGACGAGGTAGGAGCAATCTGTGCAAGGTCGTCCTGAATTCCCTCGGGCATTGGGGTCTTCTCGTCATCAAAAATGAAGTGAGCTGAGCCAATGCAGACCTCTTTGTCGTTAACCTTGGTACGAATACCGTGAGCAACAACATACTTAACCTCTGCGTGGAACTCGTCATTGTGCTTGAGGCCACGTACCTTTGCCTCGTTCACAATTGCTCGAGCCATGCTGTGTGGGAAGTGCTCCTCAATACATGCTGCAAGGCGCAGGAGCTGGTCCTCGGTGCGATCGCAGAAGCTGACAATACACTCAACGTGTGGAACTGCCTTTGTTAGCGTGCCTGTCTTATCAAAGACGATAAGATCTGCTGCAGCGATCTTCTCGAGGTATTTGCCGCCCTTAACCGTCATGCCAAACTTAGCTGCCTCATCCATAGCACTACCCACTGCAACAGGAGTGGAAAGCTTAATGGCGCAGGAATAGTCAACCATAAGAACGGTCATAGCCTTAGTGATGTTTCTAGTGATACCCCAAATACCAAAGAAGGCAAGGAAGCTGTAAGGAACCAGTGCATCAGAAAGGCGCTCTGCCTTAGACTGTGCGCCAGCCTTAAGCTCAGCAGACTGCTCAACCATATCAACAATGTTGTCGATACGAGACATTCCTGGAGGAGCAGTGACGCTTACCATAAGGTCACCGTCTTCAAGAGCGGTGCCTGCGTAAACGGTTGAGCCAGGCTCTTTGGTAACAAGGCGAGACTCACCTGTCATGGCAGCCTCGTTCATCTGGCCAATGCCTTCAACAACTTTGCCGTCAACAGGAAGAACGCCACCAGCGCGCTGATGCAAAATCATGCCCTTCTCAACCTCAGAAAGGGCAATCATTACGTCCTTGCCGTCAATACGAGCCCAGACGTTCTCAGAACGAGTGATTAGGCCATCACGAAGTGCAAGACGTGCTCGGCTTGCCACATGGTTCTCCATAGCTGCAGACAGCTCAAGTAAGAACATAACCGTAGATGCATCTGCCCACTCATTTCTTAGAATTGAAGTGGTGATAGCAGTTGCGTCCAAAACCTCAACAGTCAGCTCTTTCTTAAACAGGCGCTTAACGCCTTCCACAACAAATGGAATGGCACGGAGAATGACATACGCGTAGTTAGCAACTGCAGGTAATGGCAAAGAGCGCATAATCCAGCGGCGTGCGAATGTGGTCACAACCTCCATCTGGAAACGATTGTTCTCAAGAGCCATCTCAATTGAGCTGCAGAAGTCCTCAAGACCTGCCTCTTCTTCTCGTGGCAAGTTCAAGACATCAAAAGCGCCAACAGCTGCAAGTACCTGGTCTCTCTTGAGAGGATCAAACCTTAGCAAGAGAGAGCCGTTTGCCATGTGAACTTCTGCATGACGAACTCCGTCAACACGCATCAGCTCATAGGAAATACCACGGGCTTCAGCCTCATCAATATGACCCAGGTCGCATTTTGCACGAATGCGACCTGAGATTTCATTAGTAATTGTGAAGCGCATGAATTATGCCTGTGCGCCCTCTGCGTCGACCTGCTTGGTAACCTCAGCGCGGATACCCTCCTCGAGCTCAGCAAGGCGAGCGCGAACTGCAGCGTCGATCTTGGACTCACGACGAGCCTCAGCGACAACGTCGTTAGCCTCGTCAACAACATTCTGAGTCTCTGCGGAAACGCGGTCAGTGACGCGAAGGCCACATGCAGTTGCCTTGACAGCTGCCTTGTGAAGAGTGCCGTTAGAAGCAAGACCAGCAACAACGCCAGCAAGTGCAGCGCCACCGGCTGCGAGACACCAATTGTTCAGTTTCATGTAAATCCCCCATCTGCTTTTTGCAAATTAATCGGTTAATGACCTATTGAAGATAAAATTTTTTTACGAAAAAAACAAGTGAAAATCATTACTAATTAGTTATCCTAATGAAACAATTGTACACAAGTAATTTCTTACCTGCGAAAACGTTTCCTATGGTTAACCATGGTGTACATATAAATTTTGTGAAGATGCCGCTCTAAGGCGTTACTTAAATTATTGATATTTGCTCATATGGGCTATCAATTAAATGAAAAAATAACATTCTCTCTATGTCGTTATTATGAAATTTAAATTGTGTACAATTTATTTGTGTTAGGTTACAGCTACTGGGGTACACTACCCAAAGAAAATAAGTCATCCAATGCTTCGGACAATCCGTGGCTAGTTGAAAGGAACATCATGGCAAACACCAATATCTATGACCTCTCCGTAGAAGAGCGTGACGGCTCCCTAACTTCCCTCTCCTCTTTTGATGGAAAGGTTCTTCTGATTGTCAACACTGCAACTGGTTGCGGCTTTACCCCACAGTATGAGGATCTTGAGCGCATTTATACGGCATACAAAGATCAAGGCTTTGAGATTTTAGACTTCCCTTGCAATCAGTTTGCAGACCAAGCCCCAGAGTCCGATGAGGAGATTCACCAGTTCTGTACTATGAAGTTTGGTACCAATTTCCCACAGTTCAAGAAGGGCGACGTCAACGGAGAGACTGCAAATCCTCTCTTTGAGCGCCTTGCAACAGCCTTCCCCTTCCAGGGTTTTGGTAAGGGTATCAAGGCACTTGCTCTGGACAAATTTGCTAAGGCAAACAACAAGAAGTTTGGCGACAAGGCCTACATCATGTGGAACTTCACCAAGTTCCTTGTAGACCGCCAGGGAAACGTTGTTGCTCGCTTCGAGCCAACTGCCGATATGGCAGAAGTTGAGTCCGCAGTTAAAAACCTTCTTGCCTAAGGCGAGAGGACCGGTCTACTCATGAGTTCTTCTCAGAAAGAAACACAGTCCGTTGCAGCCGCTAGCACTTTTGCTAGCGGCTCTTCTACACTCGACAACTCCCCCGATATCCCCGAGCTTCTCCTCAAAAACCAGCTCTGCTTCCCACTCTACAGTGCCTCAAAAGAAGTGGTGCGAAGGTATACTCCGCTACTTAAGCCCTTTAATCTGACGTATACGCAATACATTGCCATGATGGCGCTTTGGGAACATGAATCCTTGGATGTCAAAACCTTAGGTGAGCTTTTATTTCTTGATTCAGGCACCTTGACTCCACTTCTTAAAAAGCTTGAGGAGAAGAGCCTTGTACTGCGCCAAAAAACAAACAAAGACGGACGTCAGCTGATTGTTTCCCTCACCCAAAAAGGCAAAGACCTTAGGCGAGAAATGCAAATAGTCCCACATCAAATCGGTTCATGCGTTAATCTCTCGCCCGAAGAAGGCGCTGAGCTTAAACGATTGCTTTTAAAAGTTCTTTCTAACGTTACAGAAAGCTAGATTTACTATGACCCAATCACAGGTAACCATTACCTCTTCTGAACGTGAAACCGCCATTGTACGCACGAGCGCCATTGGCATTGCAGCCAATGTTGCCCTTGCGGCATTCAAAGCTGCTGTGGGCATTTTATCTAACTCAATTGCCGTTACTCTTGATGCGGTGAACAATCTCTCCGATGCAATTTCATCAATCATCACCATTGTGGGAACCAAACTATCTAACAAAAAAGCTGATCGCGAGCACCCCTTTGGACACGGACGCATCGAATACATCACTACAACAGTAATTGCTGCAATCATTATGTATGCAGGTATTTCTTCACTCATCAAATCTATCCAAGACATCATAGATCCTGTTACTCCAGACTATAGTCCCCTGTCTTTAGTCATCATTGCAGTAGCTGTGCTCGTAAAGATTATTTTGGGTCACTACGTCCGCTCTGTAGGTAATCGCGTAAACTCCGACACCCTTATTGCATCTGGTTCAGATGCACTTTTTGACGCTACACTCTCCACTTCTGTTTTATTAGCTGCGCTTATCTTTATCTTTACAAAAATCAGTCTTGAAGCATATGTGGGCGTTATTATCTCTGTGTTTATCATTAAAGCTTCAATTGAGCTGTTACAGGGATCTATCAAAGAAATTATTGGTATGCGTCCTGACGCTGCTCTTTCAACACTTATTTACAACATTGTGAAAGAGGATCCAGACGCAGAAGGCGTCTACGACCTTATTATCCACAGCTATGGCCCAGATAAATTTGTTGGCTCATTTCACACTGAGGTTCTTGATACCACTTCAGCTATTGAGATTGATACGATGAATAGACGTCTAAGTACAGAGATTTACAAGCAGACGTCAGGCAAAATAATCATTGCTGCCATTGGTATTTATGCGAGAAACACCACCGATAATCGCATTGTAAAGATGCGCACTGAAGTAACTGAAATGGCTTTAGCTCATGAAGGTGTTCTTCAAGTTCATGGTTTTATTGCTGACATTGAAAATCAATTTATGGCCTTTGATGCAGTCATTGAGTTTGGCTATGACGGTAAGCAAATTGTCCACGATATTATTCATGAAGTAGAAGCAGCCTACCCTAATATGAATGTCTCGGTTCTTTTGGACCGCGATACAAGCGATCTTTCTGAACATGAAGAAGACAGAGACTTGCACTAAAAGCAAGTAAATACATCCTAAAAAAGGGGCGAGCCGCTGACACCCAGAGTCAGCGGCTCGTGTTCTACGCTCGCAAGAAAGGGAGAGGGTCTTTCTTCGAGCTACGGGAACCTGAATAAAGCAAGCAACTAAATTGCTTAAAAACATAGTAAGTTAACCGAGGGAAACTTACAAGAACATTTTCAACTTTTTTTCTAATTTCGTAAACTCTACAAAAAGTTAGACTAAGTTTACATGTCTATGGATTTTTATCTTATATCAAGAAAGTCCGAGATAAACATAAACAAAATCCCCCGCACCGAATTGGTGCGGGGGATCAGGTCAGCTTACTAAACTAGTAGTAGCTTATGCCTTTGCAGCCTCGGTAAGGCTGGTAAGGATCTTATCGTCCTTCTTATCCCACTTTGGAGCAGGACGGAAGAGCTGGAAGAGAATTGCTGCCAAGAAGGCAAAAGCAATAACAGTCCAGACACCGAAGGAACCAAGAACGAAGAACTCCCAGAACTGATTGATCATCAGGCCAACAATCCATGCAAATACGCACTGATAGCCAATAGCAAACCAGAACCACTTAGAGTCGTTCATTTGTCGACGAATAGAACCTACTGCAGCGAAGCAAGGTGCGTCAAGCATATTGAATGCAACAAATGCGCACATTGCACCAACGTGAAGAATGCCACCAGCATCGGTGAACATACCGGCAAAACCAGTCCACATGTTAACAGACTTCTCGCTTGCATCCCCAAGACCGTAAAGAACACCAAAGGTAGAAACAAGATTCTCTTTTGCGATCAAAGCAGAAATAGAAGCTACAGTTGCCTGCCAATTTCCAAATCCGAGAGGAGTAAAGATACCCCCAATAGAATTTCCAATAGCAGCAAGCAAAGAGAAGTCCAAAACATTGTCAGGAGCGCCCTGAATAGCTGGAAGATAGCCAAATACTCCATTTGCGCCGTCCCAGTTGGCCCAACCAAAATTGGATAAAACCCAAATTCCAATTGCTGCAGCAAAAATAATGGTACCGGCTTTAATAACATACGCAGAAATACGCTCCCAAATATGCATTGCCCAAGACTTAAGAGAAGGCATGTGATAATCAGGAAGCTCCATGACAAATGGTGCTGGCTCTCCCGCAAAAACCTTAGTTTTCTTAAGCATGATTGCAGAAATAACAATCGCAGCTACACCCATGAAATAAAAGGCTGGAGCAACCCACCAAGCGGTAGTTCCTCCAATAAGAACACCCATAATCAACGCAATAATAGGCTGTTTTGCCGAACATGGAATCATAGTGGTAAGCATAATCGTCATGCGACGATCTTTCTCATTTTCAATAGTACGAGTAGAAAGAACGCCAGGAACACCACAACCAGAGGAGATAAGAAGTGGAATAAAAGACTTACCTGATAGACCAAAACGACGGAAGACGCGGTCCATAACAAAAGCAACGCGGCTCATATATCCACAGTCTTCCAAGAAACACAACATAACAAACAAAACAAACATCTGTGGAATAAAGCCAAGAACAGCGCCTACGCCATTAATAATACCGTCAACTACAAGGCTAGTGACAACGGGGCTTGCGCCAGCACCCTCAAGAGCACCGCGAGCAAGATCAGGAATGCCTGGGACATACATGCCATACGCAGAAGCTTCTGGTTCAGTAGCAGCGCCTTCAACAGCAGTCTTAAAGCCAGCGGCAGTTACGCCACCAAGAGTCTGGAGTTCCTGACCCTCAGCAAGAATTGGGTTGCCGTCAGCGTCAAGCTTAAGAGGATTGCCGTCAGTATCAATGAAGTTGCCATTCTCATCATGAACTGGTGCACTCAGAGCAACAACGTTCTTCTTGGCAGTCTCTGCCTCAAAGCTGGTGATAGCGTCAGAATCCCACTGTTTAGCCGCGATTGCAGCACGAACCTCAGTGGTATCAATACCAGCCTCGTCAGCTGCGTTGAGATACGCGTCAATCTGGTCACCATAGTGATGAGAGTCAAACTCATCTTTTGCCTCATTATACTCGGCGTCGC
>CAUTGQ010000013.1:0-15525 GCA_963538075.1 uncultured Atopobiaceae bacterium | reverse complement strand
CAAAACCATCTGTTTTACAGCTCTTGTGTGGTTTTACTTTTGATACCCACTTATGTTTGGAAGAATACGCGGCAAGCGCATTCAGCGCATTATTTGCAAAGCTCCAGAGCGCGTTCAAGGCGAGCAAGGCAAACCTCACGGCCAAGAAGCTCCATAGACTCTCCAAGAGGAGGGGAGACCATGTTGCCGCACTCAGCAACACGAATGGACTGGAAGACAACGCGCTTCTTAAGATCAAGCTGCTCTGGAAGTACCTCAAGGGCGGCGTCAATTGCTGCGGCCTTCCACTCGTCCTCAGAGACACCCTCAAGAGCGGTCTTTGTAGCAGCAAGAACAGTTGCACTCTGAGCAGCGTCTTTAGTAAGACCCTTCTCAACACTCTTCTGATCAAAGGTGACGTTTGCACCCTCATATAGGAAGCGGGACTTCTCAATGACGTCTGGGCTTACGGTGGTGCGAGGACGAAGAATCTCTGAGAGCAGGTCATACCAGCCTGGACGGGTTGCGTAAATCTCTTCTGCGTCAGTAGCACTACCCTGAACAGGCTCAAGACCAGCGCCAACAAGCTCTGGAATCAGAACAGTCTTTGCAAAGGTCTGGTTGTCCATATTGGCAAGATAGGTTGCATTAATCCAGTTCAAGCGCTCTGGATCAGACTTAGCAGGGTTCTTGGAAACGTGATCCAAAGAGAACTGAGATGCCAAAACGTCGCGAGGAACAATGGTTGTCTCGCCATCAAGCGACCAGCCGAGAAGGGCCAGGTAGTTGACAAAGGCATCTGCAAGATAGCCCTGGTCACGATACTCTTCAACAGAAGTTGCGCCATGGCGCTTGGAGAGCTTCTTGCCGTCAGGACCCAAAATCATGGAAATGTGAGCGAAGGTTGGAACAGGTGCGCCCAGAGCCTCGTACACCATAATCTGGCGAGGAGTGTTGGACAGGTGGTCATCGCCACGAATAATGTGGGTGATGCCCATGCCAGCGTCATCAACAACGGTAGCAAAGTTGTAAGTTGGGGTGCCATCGGAGCGGAAGATGATAAAGTCATCAAGCTCGCGGGCATTAAAGGTTACGTCACCGTGAACTGCGTCGTGGACAATAACGTCGCCGCGATCCAGTGGAACCTTGATGCGGATGGTATAAGGCTCACCAGCATCAATGCGGCGCTGTGCCTCTGCTGGGTCAATGTTTCTGCAGGTACGCTGATAGCCCTGGAAGGGGTCGTGACGCTCCTCAGCGGCCTTCTTGTCTTCAGCAAGCTTTTCTGGCGTGCAGAAGCAAGGGTAAGCCTTACCCTCTGCCAGCAGTTTATTTGCTGCCTCACGATACAGGTCAAGGCGTTCGGTCTGGCTGTAAGGACCACAATCGCCGCCCTTATCGGGACCCTCGTCCCAATCAAGGCCAAGCCACTTCATAGCGCGCAGGATAATCTGAGTATTCTCTTCAGTTGAGCGCGTAGGGTCTGTGTCATCAATACGAAGAATAAACTTGCCACCATTTGCACGAGCAAAAGCCCAGTTATAGATAGCAGTACGTGCACCTCCGATATGCAGCTTGCCTGTTGGGGATGGCGCAAAACGTACTCTTACCTGCTTCTCTGACAAAACTCCTCCTTGGCAGTTATTTTCTAGCGAGAAAATCTAGTTTATGCATTCTTTAGTATAACGCTTGAACACACATGACCGACAACGTTGCCTAGTCTTCAAACATATTGTGGGCTGCAAACTCTGCTTGAACGGTGCGGATCATAAGGTCTACGTCTTCAAGTCCCAAGTGACGTTCCTTCTCATCCGCTGCGAGCGTGTGCCTACGACGCGCCCAGTTCTCAAGTGCGGCAGGGGAAGACTCACGGGGAAGAGACCTAATTTCTGGGTCCAAACGACGGCAGATATCACGGGAGTCAATAACAATAATCTTGCCCGCTTTTCTAGCCTCAGCGTAACCGTCAATGTTGAACATGAACCAAGAATCCTCAAAGGCAGCGTTATGAGCCATAAAAGGAATCTTTTTCATAGTTGCCAGCAGGGCCTCTTGGGCTTTCTTATCGTCTCTAAATGATTTTTTGCCCTCAACATCTTTCCAGGTAATCTGGTGAATATCGGCAAGAGGGACGCCTTTTTCTTTGTACATCTCTGGGATGCCAAAGTAGGCAGTGTGAGGCTCTACTGGAACGGTATTGCGACCAAGATTCCAGAACTCAAAGCCCACATTAACAATGTATCCCAGCTCAGGGAAGCGCGAGGTAGTCTCAATATCAATGCCTAGCACCGTGCCAGAAACGCTCTTCTCGACATACGCAATTTGCAAGTCGTTAAGAAGCGGACCTGCGGTTTTATAGACAGCCTTAGGGCGACGACGCTGCATCTTTGCAACGGCTGCCGCAAGATCGTCGTTGGAAAGACCGCGAGAAAGGCCAACGCCTCGATGGTTTCTGAGCCTCTCCACGCCGTAGGTGTCGCACAGCGAGCGCGTTCTATCAGCAAGTTGCTGAATGACAGAAAACTCTACAGGCTCTTGGCCCAGAGGAGCTTCCTTCCAGGCATCAAGCAGCGTTTTAATAGCGTCACAGTTTTTGTTAACCTCGCCGATGATGGACTGATCATCAACAAGAAGTCCAGGTATAACAAACGCATTTGCGTGCTCAATAGCTTGATTGATATCCATACACTCTCGCTTTGGTGGGTGAGAATTAGTTCGACATATAAGTATCTACCCTGAAGCGCGTATTCTTTGCGTCATTTTCTAGAAAGTGGACGCCTCACCAAAAATGCGTGCTAGGCTGTTGGGTGCAACACAGTTCTATGAAAGGTTTTACGCATGTCTGATTTAAACGAGTCACTTGCTTTTTCTGAGGAGCTTCTTGCTTTTATTAAGCAGAGCCCTTCTATGTTTCATACCACGCAAACTATCAAAGATTACCTGCTAGAGAATGGTTTTACGTACCTCTCCGAGGGCTCTTCTTGGGACATTCAGCCAGGCGGCTCTTACTTTACCACGCGCAATAATTCTTCAATTGTTGCCTGGAAAGTTGGCGAGAAGTACCGCGATGCCCAAACCGCACCCACTGATGCGCCTTATCACTTCCAGCTTGCCGTTGCCCACGGCGATTCTCCAACTTACAAGGTAAAAGCTCAGCCAGAGCTTACCGGTGACGGCAACTCGCTTCGTCTGAACACCGAGGCATACGGCGGCATGCTTGATCACACGTGGTTTGACCGTCCTTTGGGTATTGCCGGTCGTGTGCTGGTCAAGGTAGGAAACAAGGTAGAGTCCAGGCTGGTCAACATTGAAGACGACGTTGTCATGATTCCAAGCTTGGCTATTCACCTCGAGCACAAAAATGGTCTCTCGCCAGAGTTCAACCGTGCTAAAGATCTGATGCCACTCTTTAGTGCTGGAGAGCTTAATCCCGGCGCCTTTAACGCCCTGGTAGCAGACGCAGCAGGCGTGTCTCAAGAGGACATTCTTTCTCGCGATCTGTTCTTAGTTGATCACACGGGCGGCCGCATTTGGGGTGCTAAGAAGGAGTTTGTTTCCGCTGGTCACCTGGATGACCTTCAGTGCGCCTTTGTAGCGCTTAAGGCCTTCCTTGCGTCTTCAAATGAGCAGGACATCTCTGTGTACACCTGCTTTGATAACGAAGAAGTTGGCTCAAATACCAAGCAGGGCGCAAAGTCTACGTTCCTTAAAGACACGCTGCAGCGTGTTAACGCCACGCTTGGCTTTACACAGGAAGATTACTACCGCGCGCTCTCGGCATCTTTGCTGGTAAGCTGCGACAATGCTCATGCGGTGCACCCCAATTATCCCGAGAAGCACGATGCGGTCAACAAGCCCTATCTCAACGGCGGCATGGTTATCAAAGAGGCAGCCCGTCAGTCGTACTGCACCGATGCGTTTAGCCGCGCCATTGTCGAGGCAATTTGGAAGCAGCAAAACGTTCCTTACCAGGTCTTTGCTAACAGAAGCGACATGCCAGGCGGATCAACGCTGGGCAATCTCTCTAACATTCAGGCCAGCATGCATGCCGTTGACGTGGGTCTGCCACAACTTGCTATGCACTCTGTCTACGAGACCTCTGGTACTAAAGACACGCTTCTTGGATACCAGGCTCTCAAGGCGTTCTATGACACCTGTGTCTGCATCATCGATGCCGATTCGTTTGAGTTGAGGTAGTACCTGGCGAGAAACCCTGTGTACTAGCTATACTTACGTACATCGCATATAACACATCACTTGAAGGAGCTCCATGTCAGAAAAACAGCTTACTGCTCATGATATGGAGCTCCTAACTTGTGCAGGCATTTTCGTTGAACCTCAGACACTGAATGGCCCTGCGTTGGTATTTCCTATCTCAGATGGTGAGGGTGGAGAAATACGTGTGTTGTGGCAGGGCGGCGCCTATGAAAGTGCAACGTACACAGATTCTAGAAAGAATCAGCTGGTATTTCCTTATCTTGAGTTGTATGACTTGTTGTTTGAAGCTGCTTGTTCCGTACACTCAGTCTTAATGTTGGGTGCTGGTGGTTGCTCGTATCCTCGATATTTAGTGGTTCATTATCCAGAGGTTTCTTGTGACGCACTGGAGCTTGATCCTAAAATTGTAGACCTTGCTCGCAGCTATTTCTTTGTGGATGAAGCTATTAGAGAGAGTAATGGTAGGCTTCAGGTACAGGTAGCTGATGGCGTTGAGTATATAAAGAACCTAGCTACCTCTCATAACAAGCGCTATGACGCTATCCTAAACGACTGCTTTAGCGGAGAAGTGCCACCTGCGGCTATGATGACCAGTGAGTGGATGCGTCAAGTTGCCCACTGCCTTACTCCCGGCGGAAGATATCTCACCAATGTAGTTTCTGCACAGGTGGGAGAGGAAGCACATCAGCTTGAAGCGCTCATGGATGCTGCTCGCACGGTGTTTGAGCAGGTAGAGATTGTGCCTTTGGATCCAGAGGCAGACCCAACAGAGCCAGATAACCTTATGCTCGTTTGTCAGCGCGCTTAAGTGCGGTGAGCGCAAGCGCAAGGCAGCCACTCATCAGCACAATACCAATGCCAAAGAGTACCAAGAAACCGTGAGCTGAGCCATCTACAATCAGGCTCCAAATAATGAGCGCACAAGCAGAGACAAAGCTGCTGACACCTGCAATTCTTGAGTAAATAAGCGTGGAATCCTTTTTTCCAAAGACTGTGCGTACCAAAAGTGGTGAGCCGACCGTTGTAAGGGCGTAGGCAATTCCAAAAAGGAAGGTTCCCGCAAGCAAGAGTGGCAATACTGGAAGTTTAATCCCCAACATAAGTAAGCCAACAATGCCCGAGAAAATTCCTACAAAGCAGGCAAGTTTTACCGAAATATCGCTTAATGCGCCTAGAAGTACCTTTCCAATTGCTTGTCCAAGCATAGTTGCTCCAGCAAGAAGGCCTGTAGCGGCAGCAATAGCAGGAGCAGTTTCTGCGAATGTTGCTGCATAGCTTGGGAAGTACTGAGAGATTTGCTGGTTAAAGGTAATGAGTGCATAAAACGCAGCAACCATATAAAACTCTGGATATTTCATTGCGTCATCAGCAGAGATATCGGTAGAAGAAGTCTCTGCAACCTCAACGTTTTTCTCGTCAGTAGAGGAGAAGGTAAGAGGGGCAAGGCCAAGGTCTTGGGGTTTCTCGCGCACCACAAAAAGGGTGAAGGGGAGTGTTCCTACAAGCATAACCAGGGCAAAAATCTGATAGCAAGCTCGCCAACCTTCAGGACCAGACGAGATAATGGCAGATCCGATGGGGTTAAAGACAGTGCCACCAATGCCGGTGAATGCAAAGCAGAGGCCCATAAAAGTGCCAACGCGCTGGTCAAACCAGTCGTTTATGAGGGCGGGGACGCACAAGAACATAAGTGCAGGCACGCCAATGCCCAGTCCCACCGCACAGAGATAGAAATGCCACATTTCTTGAGCTGCTGACATGGCACCATATGAGATTGCGCAGATGATAACGCTTGCAGAAAGGACCAAGCGCGTGTCGTGCGTTTTATAGAGCTTGCCTATGAATGGCAGAACTACCGTCATGGCAATACAGAGTACCGAGAAGACCGCAGAGAAGGCAACGCGGGGAACGCCAAAGTATTGTGAAACTGGTGTGATGAAGATGCCAAAGCACGTAAGGATAATGGCGCACGGCAAAAACATGATGACAATACAAGTTGCAACGATGGCGTATGCATATTTAGTGCCTAGTAGACGTTGTAGCACTGAGGCTCCTCTCTTTTGGCCAGAAATAGTGTAGGCGATGTGCCTTAAAAAGGACACATCGCCTACCGAGTCGTACAAAATTTTTGAGAGGTAACTCAGGGTTTTACACGCGAAAGACCTTAGCTGTCAGAACCTCTGCGGTTCTCGCCCTCAAGAGCGCGGATTGGTCCGATGTCCTGAGTGGTCTCAAGAGCGCCCAGGTAGTTACCCTCTTCATCGCGAACAGCAAAGTAACGGACGTAGAGGAACTTATCTCTGACCTCAAACCAGAACTCGGAGGAGTCACTACGACCGCTTCTGAACTCGGTGAGGATGCGACGAACAGCTTCCTGACTCTTTGGTGGATGGCAGTCATATACGTCACGGCCAAGGCAGCTCTTAGGACGAGGGAAGGCGCGGGTATCGCCGTGGCTGAAGTAACGTGTCTTGTCATCTGCATCAACAAAGGTAATGTCAAGCGGAATAGTTGCAAAGACAGCCTCAAGCTGCGGAATAGTGAACTCACCGGTAGAGAGCTTGACCTTACCATCAGCAGAAATTGCTTCCTCTTCTGCTTCAGCGTTATTCTCGTCTATAGCGGCTGCGGCTTCCATCTCTTTAAGCTTGTCGTTTGCAAGCTCAAGAGGATCTGCGTGCCATGAAGGAGGATTGACGCCAAATGCGTGGCCAAACTCGTTCTCTTCAGCAGCAATCTGGGTCCACTGGGTGGCAGTTAGGTGCTCAAGGGAAAGTGGAATGAGAACGTTTTCTTCCTTGGATGCCATGGACTCAGCACCCTCAATAGCCTCATCCAGATAGTCAGCAACGGCTGCCATAAGGCCTGCATCATACTGGCCGTATGCAGTCTCGAGCAGAGCCTCTGCACCATTAACAGCGTTTCTTACCTCGTCGTCCTTACCCCACATAACCTTTGAAGGTCCAGTGATATCGTGGCGCTCTAGGTGAGGGAAGAGCAGCTCTTCCTTGCGCTTGTAGTGAACAAAGACCTCGTCAAAGGCGTCCATATCAGCCTTTAGAATTGCTGCAACACCAGCGCACTCTTCATTGCTGGAAGACTCAGTAAGCGTACGAGCACGCTTAACATCTGGAGCAACGCGGTCGTGGATAAAGGCAAGAATACGGTCGTTTTCTTGACGCATGGTCCAAACAGGATGGCCAGGAGTCTCTTCAACAGCACCTGTTGGTGCGCAGGAAACCTTGCCTTCAAAGAGAGCAGCATGAACGTCGCAGAGCTTCAGGACCTTCTCCATAGGAACGCCGCCAGCAATGAGCTCCTGTTCAGCGTTAGAGATCTCTGAGCCAGAGACGTCCTTGAAGTTACGGGTAAAGTCCTCGCGAACAGCCTCGATGTCCTCACCGTCGTTGAGGCGCTCAAGATACTGGGCGATAAGAGCTTTGCGCTCCTCAGGAGTCTGCGCGATAGGTGCGTTCTCTGCCTCTGCGGGTTTCTCGTCAGCTGGGGTTTCTGCTGCTGCAGGCTCCTCATCACCAAGAATGGTAAAGCCGTGAGCGCGGAAGATTGCTTTGAGCTCCTCAAGGTCTACGCCTTTGTGGTCGCAGCCTTTAGGGATGGTCATAAAGCGTCCCATGGTCTGCAGACGGCCTGGCTCGGTAATCTCGGCAAAGCCATTTTCTGCCATAAGGCCTTTAATAACGGGATACTTAGTGCAAATCTCATAAACGGATTTGCTTAAATCAAGAACCTGTGCCATACGGGCTCCTCTCGGATAAGTTTAGAAAGTCTACTACGGCTTACTTTATACCCAAAGTGTGACAGGACTTCCATATGGCTTTTGTTGTGGTTACAACAAAACAGAAATTATTCTTTACTCTTTAGGGTGAAAGACAGAAGAACCGGGTTGTGGTCCGAGTAAGCAAATTGCGTGTCAATGTTTCTGGCGGTTGCAACAACGTTATCCGAGACAATCCAACCATCAACTGTGGTGGTGTATGTCTTGTCCTTCTCGTATGGAATGTCATCTCCGCGGCAGGTAGGAACGTTGGTAAGGTTGTCTGGAGCTACAACGCTAAAGCCTTCTGGTAAATCAGAATCTTTGAGTTCTGCTACCCAGTCTGGTACCTGCTGAACAGAAGGATAGAGTGTAAGCGAGCCCAAAATGGCATGGTTCCAGTCGCCACCCGCAATAACGTAATTACCCTTAGCGCGCTCCTCAGACATTATTTTGGTTAGAAGTGCAAGCTGCTGCGCGCGACTGGTACCGCCTTTGTCGTAGGCAGACATGTGGCTGTTAATAAGGACCAGCTCATGACCATCGCTTGTGGGATAACGTGTAATCATAAAGCAGCGGTCTAGGTCAAAGAATTTTGTGGGGAAAGACTCATCAATGGGGTAGGTACGACGAGTTGCGCTTGAAGCAAGTACGTTTGAAAGTGTCAGAATTCCAGAGTTAGAGGTTCCGTGGAACTCTGTGAGTGGATAGGCGAGAAATGCGGTGTGGAAGTTCTGCGCAAAATACGATGCGTAGGATCCAAAGCGGCTCTCTGCCTCAGAAACTTGATTGACATGCCAACTTCTGTCAGATGAAGTATCAATCTCTTGGAAAAGAATAAAGTCAGGGGCTGTACCGCCATTCAGAGAAGAAACGGTGTTCAGAGCACCGTTTGTAGTGTAAAGAACGGAGTTTCTGCTGACGGCGCGGCCGTGAGTTCCCACGGTGCGTGTGCCATCCTGCATGATGCCTTCATCCATAAAGAAGGTGTAATCAGGGGTGTAAGCACCAAAGCCAATGTTGTAGGTCGAAGCCGTGTAGGTTTGGCCTACCTGTACGGTTGTTGCCTCAGGAGAAGCACCTTGATTAGATACGGGAGTATTGTCAGGAATGCGATAGTAGGTAAGCTGCAGGTAGAGGACATATCCACCAAGAACCAGTAAAGCTAGAACAAAAAGCCCGCCTACAAATTTGAAAAGTGGTGCAAGAACCCTTTTTAGAAGGCCAGTAATAAGCTTAAGGCCAAGAGACAAAACTCTTTTCATGCGAACCTCGTATCAATCAAGTGTCGTATGATTTAAATGATAACTATTATGGATTGAAAGTATGTTGAGGAGTTTGTATGTCGCTATCAAGAAATACAACACTAGAGCTTTTCAAACCCTCTGGTATCAGGCGTTTCTCGGCACTTGCTGCTGCAACACCAGGATGTATTTCTTTAACTATTGGAGAGCCAGGAGAAGACACTCCAACCCCTATTTGTAACTTAGTAGACAGAGAACTTGCAGCTGGAAACACTCACTATCCACCTAACATCGGTACTCCTGAGCTTAGGAAGGCCATTGCTGCCTGGGAGTCTGCACGTGGTATGAAGGTCGGTCAAGACGGTATTGTCGTTACCGTGGGAGCTGCGGAAGCCATTTCTGCAACTATGCTGACCCTTATGAATCCAGGTGACGAGGTTATTATTCCTGAACCAGCGTATTTGGTATATAGAACGCTCTGCCAGCTTAATCGTGGTGTAGTTGTGCCGCTTGATACCAGCACCAATCATTTCCAGATTGATGCTGAGCAACTTAAGTCAAAGATTTCAGAGAAGACAAAGCTTATTGTGCTGACTTCTCCCAACAATCCTACGGGATGTATTTATACAAAAGAGTCGCTTGATGCGGTAGCTAATCTTGCCCGTGAACACGGCTTTTATGTGATGTGTGATGACGTTTATAGAGAGCTTGCCTATGTTGAGGATGTTCCACGTTTTGTTGAGCTCTACCCAGATTTGTCTGATCGCTGCATTGTGACAAATAGTTTCTCCAAACCATGGGCAATGACGGGTTGGAGACTTGGTTGGGTTGCTACCTCTGATGAGCTTGCGACAGATATTGGAAAGGTCCACGCCCAGCTGGTGTCTTCTGTTCCTTCATTTTTGCAGCCAGCTGCTCTCTATGCACTTTCTTACGATGTCACGCCTATGCGTACAAACTATCAAAAGCGCAGGCAGATTGTACTTTCTGCGCTTCAAGATATGAAACTTCCTGTTGAAGAGCCAGAAGGTGCCTTCTACGCATTTCCATCAATCAAGGAATTTGCCCTCGATTCTGAGGCGTTTTGTGAGCGAGCAATCAAAGAGTTTGGTGTAGCACTGGTGCCTGGCGTTTTCTTCGGCGCTGAGGGCTATGTGCGTATTAGTTACGCTGCCTCTGACAAGAATCTGACAGAAGGTCTTTCTCGCCTTAAGACTTTTGTTAATACTTTGCGAGAAGAACAAAACTAGCCCAAATACAGAGCTTTCTGTGGTAGGGTTTTACTGTCAATAGAGGAGCGAGCACGATGGGTTCTGGGTTAGTCGGCAGGCAGTGACCCCAGAAGGAGGCGAGGTTCGCCGAACTTGGCAATCAGGCGTGGTTGTCAGGTGGGCTTGTATGAAATACATGCAAGACTGTCCGAGATTTCGGGGGTGCTACTTTGACGGTGTATTGCGCCCCCAATTTGAGGGGGAGCTTTGAGTAAGAAACCGTTTGTTTCTGTAGATGCCCTAGAGGCAATCACTACGACGTATCCAACGCCATTTCACCTGTATAACAAGGCAGAGATTGTTCGCCGCGCAAAGCTGTTACAAGAGGCTTTTAGCTGGAACGCTGGCTTTAAAGAGTACTTTGCGGTTAAGGCTACGCCAAATCCTTACATTGTGAGATTGCTGGCAGAGCTTGGTTGTGGCTGTGACTGTGCAAATGCCACAGAGCTCACCCTTGCAAAAGCCTGTGGGGTTACCGGCCAAAACATTATGCTCTCGTCAAATGACACTACGGTGCTTGACTTTGCTCGCGCTCATGAGCTGGGAGCCATTATTAACTTAGACGCTGGCGGCGACATGCTTACAACGCTTGAAGAAGCAGTGGGAAGCAACATACCGCAGGTCATGTGCGCACGCCTTAATCCAGGCGGCGTGTTTGAGTCGCAAAACGGCATTATTGGAAATCCCGATGATGCTAAGTTTGGCATGACAGAAGAGCAGCTTTTCCAGACGTTTGCGTATCTTAAGACCAAAGGCGTCGCTGAATTTGGCCTCCATGCCTTCCTGGCCAGTAACGCTCAAGAGGAAGATTACTATCCAAACCTTGCGCGCGTCCTCTTTAAGCTGGCCGTTAAGCTGCACAGAGAGCTTGATATTCATATTGGATTTATCGATCTTTCTGGTGGCATTGGTGTGGCATATAAGCCAGACCAGGTTGAGCCTGACGTCTTGGCTATTGGTCAGGGTGTAAAGCGCGCCTTTGAAGAGGTTCTAGTTCCCGCAGGTATGGGAGACGTTGCCATTTACACCGAGCTTGGACGCTGGCTTTTGGGCCCCGCTGGTGCGCTTGTTACCCGCGTTTTGCACCAAAAAGAGACATACCGCCACTACCTAGGCGTAGACGCGTGTGCGGCAAACCTTATGCGTCCCGCAATCTATGACGCCTATCATCACATCACCGTTATGGGCAAAGAGGATGCCCCTGCAACACATACGTACAACGTTGTGGGCGGACTTTGCGAGAATAACGATCAGTTTGCAAAGAACCGTCAGCTCCCAGAGGTTGCTGTGGGTGACCTCTTGTTCATCCATGATACAGGCGCTCATGGTTTCTCGATGGGCTATAACTATAACGGCCGTCTGCGCTCCGCTGAGCTGCTGCTTCTAGAAGATGGATCCGTGCAGCTTATTCGCCGCGCCGAGACCGAGGCCGATTACTTTGCAACGCTTGCATTTGATGGCTCCGATTTTTCTGATCTTGCGCAACAAACAACTATAAACACCACACGTTAGAGGGCGAGAAAAACTATGGACATGAAGAATTTGACTGGCGCAATCACCGCTTTAGTAACCCCATTTGACGCTCAGGGAAATGTTGATTTCGAGGCACTTGAGCGCTTTGTAGACTTCCAGATTGAGCAGGGAATTGACGGTATTCTCGCTCTTGGTACTACCGGCGAGTCCTCAACCATGACAGATGAGGAGGACATCGAGGTAGTTAAGGCAATCCTTGCCAGGGCTCAGGGTAGAATTCCTGTTATTGGCGGTGCTGGCTCCAACTCTTCTGCTGAGTCTTTGCGCAAAGCAGAGGCTCTAGAGAAGGCAGGTGTTGATGGCCTGCTGCTCATTACTCCTTACTACAACAAGAGTAACGAAGAAGGCATCTACCAGCATTTCTCGTATGTATTAGACCGCGTTGATGTTCCTTGTATTTTGTATAACATTCCTGGTAGAACGGGCTGCTCAATTTCTGAGCGCAATGTTCAGAGGCTTGCGGCACATCCAAATGCATGGGGCATTAAAGAGGCTTCTGGAGACATTGCATACGCAACAAAGGTTGCTCGTTATTTGAGCGATGACTTTACTATGTGGTCTGGAAATGACGACATGATTGTGCCGCTGCTTTCTCTTGGTGCTTCTGGTGTTATTTCTGTTTGGTCTAACCTTGATCCAAAGATGGTTCATGACCTGGTAGCTGCATGGCACCGTGGAGAGGTTTCCCTTGCCCGTGAGCTGCAGCTTCAGTATCTTGATCTGGTTCATGCGCTCTTCTGCGAGGTTAACCCAATTCCAGTAAAAGCTGCTCTGGCTCGTATGGGATTTATGGAAGAGAATTATCGTCTGCCTCTGTGGAAGATGACAGAAGAGCATGCAGAGGTGCTTGAGAACGCTATGAGAAAGGCTGGTCTTCTTGATGCCTAGTGCAGTAGTGATTGGTACCGGCAAGATGGGAAAGCTCATCGAGCAAACCCTGATTGCTCACGGCTTTGAGGTGCTTGGTGCGTTTGGTCACGAGAATATCAATCAGCTGAATACTGTTGAGCAGATGCCTGATGTGGTTGTGGATTTCTCTGGCGTTGCTGCTTTTGAGGCTGTTGTCGGCTTTGTGCGTGAGCGCGGGTGTGCGCTGGTTTCTGGCACCACGGGTTTCTCGCCAGAGCAGCTTTCTGAGCTCAAGCAGCTGGGGGAGAGCGTGCCGGTGATTCATGCGGCAAACTATTCGGTAGGCGTTGCCGTGTTGAGGCGCGCGGTGGCAATGGCTGCTGAGGCGCTTGACGGCTGGGACACCGAGATTGTGGAGACGCACCACAACCAGAAGGTTGACGCTCCATCCGGTACAGCAAAGCTGCTGCTCGCCGCTATTGATCCAGAGGGAACTCGTCCCGTTGTTTCTGGTCGCGAGGGCTTCTGCGGAGCTCGCACCAAGGATGAGATTGGCGTGTTTGCCCTCAGAGGCGGCACGGTGGCCGGCACTCATGAGGTGCATTTCTTTGGACAGGATGAGGAAGTTTGCCTGACTCATCGCGCAACGTCTCGTCAGATTTTTGTGAACGGTGCCGTTTCGTGCGCTGAGAAATTACTTACAAAGGCTCCAGGTTTTTATACCTTTGAAGAGTTGATTTTTGGATAAATACACGTGCTGGCCTCTATAGGTCAGCGCCTGTTTGATTGAGAAAGGACGTGCATGGACGCCCAGGAAATTATTAATTACATTGCCACTTCAGAGAAGAAGACCCCCATTAAGCTCTTCGTCAAAGAGCGCGAGGGTGCTTCTGTGTCTTACGGATCTTCTCGCGTGTACGGCGAGGGAGCCTCAAAGGTAGTTTTTGGCGATTGGTCCGAGCTCAAGAGCGTTGTTGAGCAGAATGCAGACGCATTTGAGTATTTTGATATAGAGAATGACCGTCGTAACTCCGGTGTTCCTCTGCTTAACATGAAGGACGTAAACGCACGTATTGAGCCAGGTGCACTGATTCGTGAGCGCGTTGAGATTGGTAACAATGCCGTCATTATGATGGGCGCTGTTATTAATATTGGTGCTGTTATTGGTGAGGGCACCATGATTGATATGGGTGCTGTTCTGGGTGGTCGTGCAACCGTTGGTAAGAACTGCCACATTGGTGCCGGCACTGTTCTTGCTGGTGTTGTTGAGCCTGCATCTGCTACGCCAGTTATTGTTGAGGATAACGTCCTTATTGGCGCAAATGCTGTGGTTATCGAGGGTATTCGCGTTGGAGAAGGCGCTGTTGTTGCAGCAGGTGCTGTGGTAGTTGAGGACGTTCCAGCAAACGCTGTGGTAGCGGGATGTCCTGCACGTGCGATAAAAATGAAGGACCAGAAAACAGAGGGCAAGACAGCTTTGGTTGATGCTCTCCGCACGTTGTAATCGAGGTTACATGCCAGACGGCTCCAAAAAAGCACAGGGTTTTACCACCAAAATTTCCTGCGTACATACAGAAAATTGGGCAGAGAAAAAAGAAGATTCTTGGTTTACCTACGAACTTCTCGCCGAAGATCCTAAGACGCATGCACGCGCCGGCATCTTCCATACGCCTCATGGTGATATTCCAACGCCTATTTTTATGCCGGTTGGTACTAAGGCAACCGTTAAAGGTTTGATGACCGATACCGTCCTTGACCTTGGTGCCAAAATTATTCTGGCAAATACGTACCATCTGTCTCAGCGCCCAGGAGATGAGCTGGTTGCACAGATGGGTGGCTTGCATGACTTTATGCAGTGGCATGGACCAATTCTGACGGATTCAGGCGGATTCCAGGTCTTTAGTCACGAGGAGTTCATGAAGCTCTCTGACGAGGGCGTTAAATTCCGTGCGGTAGATTACGACGGCGCATGGTCGTACTGGACGCCAGAAACTAATATGCAGATTGCACAGAACCTTGGTGCAGATATTGTTATGCAGCTTGATCAGTGCGTAGGCTATCCTGCCGAGCGCAGAAAAGTTGAGCGTGGTGTTGAGCTTTCAAGTGCATGGGCCGAAAGGTGTTTTAAGGCTCATACCCGTCCTGATCAGGCGCTCTTTGGCATTGTTCAGGGTGGCATGCACCTTGATTTGCGCAGGCGCTCCATTGAGCACCTTGAGTCCATTGGCGATTTCCCCGGTTATGGCATTGGTGGCTATTCTGTTGGAGAGCCTCACGAGGTTATGTTTGAGACGCTGGCGCCACTTTGCGCCGATTACATGCCTCGCAATAAGCCTCGCTACCTGATGGGCGTTGGTAATCCGTCCACGCTTATCCGTGGTGTTGCTTGTGGCATTGATATGTTTGACTGCGTGCTTCCAACGCGCACTGCTCGTATGGGCACCGCGTTTTCTCACGAGGGCCGCATGAACCTCAAGAACGCTAAGTACTTTGCCGATGCGGGTCCTATTGACGCAAAGTGCACTTGTCCGGTTTGTACGGGCGGTTATTCTCGCGCGTACATTAATCACCTGGTCAAACAGCACGAGATGCTGGGCGGTCAGCTGCTTTCTATGCACAACATTTACTTCTTGCTTGAGCTAATGCGTCAGGCACG
>CAUTGQ010000012.1:0-15709 GCA_963538075.1 uncultured Atopobiaceae bacterium | reverse complement strand
TCTGCATTTGCGGCACCGATTCTTTAACAAAATCAGGCAAATCCACAGATTCTTTAATGCTTTTAGGCAAAAGTTACAGATTCTTTGAAGAAATCAGGCGCGCACAAGCGTACGCTCAACTCCCGTCGTCCACCTGGCGAGAAACCCGTCCACTCCCAGCATTTCCGCACAAGAAACCCGGTATCCACACGAAGTAAATACCGGGTTGAAATCGACTTGCAACCTGTACGCCCGCGCGACCTAGCGCATCATCTTGACCAGGCGGACGACGGTGCCGTTGCCGGAAGGTTTCTCCTGGATAGACACGGCGTCCATAAGCAGGCGCATCAGCTTAACGCCGCGTCCACGCTCAGCAAACTGGCCGGTCTCGGGAGGCTCTTCCTCATCGGAGATACTAAAGCCGTCACCGCAATCCGAGACGTCAATGACCACCCTGTCTGGATACGCAGAAACCGTGGTCAGCACGCCCTTCTCGCACGCGTGATCAACGGCGTTGCCAATAGCCTCGCCAACTGCAAGTTCAATGTCAAACTTTTGATCCGAGGTAAACGGCAGCGTCTTCAGCAGCGCGATAGCCCTTGAGCGAGCGTCGCACATTTTATTGGGATCAACTCTAAACGTTGTCTGAAACGATGGATGTGTGCCCGGTGCAAGCGGAGTCACGCGCGACTTAGCGGCGCAGGTACTTATAGGCATGAAATCGATAAGACCCATGCGCACCAAGGCCTTAAACGCCGTTGGTTGCACGTTGGTAAGGCTCATAAGGCCGCCGAGCGTCTTCATGCGTCGAACAGCGCATACGATAAAGCCCATGCCGCATGAATCGATGTACGAAACCTCCGCCATGTTCAGCACAATTCTTCTGCAGCCGCTATCAATGAGCTGCTCAATCTGGGCCTTCACGCGCGGGACTCCCCTCACGTCAAGGTCAGTATTGACTGAAACAACTGCTATGTTTGGCTGCGTATACATACGTTTCTTGTTCCCGCGCAGCAACAAGAATTTCAGATATCTGCATTTTTTGGCGAGAAAATCGTCTAGTTGCTCTTCTTGCCAGAGTCAGCGCTACCAAGCTTGCCAGAGTCAGTACCGCCGAGCGTGCGAGAGTCAGTACTGCCGAGCATGCGAGAATCGACGCCGCCAAGCTCGTCAAAGCGCAGGGCAACCATGGCAACGTCGTCGTCAAGCCTTCGGCCGGTATAGCGATCAAGCGTGCTCAAGAACCTATTGAGCAGGCCGTCAAAGCCACGAGGAACCTCGTTCATAATCATGTCTCGCAAGCCAGTTTCGCCAAAGAAAGCGCCTTCAGGGCTACGAGCTTCCGTGGTTCCGTCGGTGTAAAGCAGCAGGATATCACCTTCGTGCAAGCGAATCGTACCGTTTTTGTACTCCATGTCGTGAAACGCGCCCACAACGCCCGACTGTACGTCCAAAAGCTCAGCGTCGCCCGATTGAGCAGACACCAAAATCGCAGGTGGATGACCAGCAGAGCAGTAGGTCAGCGATGAAGTTGTAAGGTCAACAATGCCAACAAAAAGCGTTGCAAACGTCTCTACCCTCGAGAAGCCCAGCAGGAACTCATTGAGCGTTGCCACCATGCGAGCGGGAGTTCTTCCCTCCCACGCATAGGCAGAAAGTGCCGTTTTAACTGCAGATGAAATAGATGCTGCCTCAATACCCTTGCCAGAAACGTCACCCATAATAATGCACGCGCGACGGCCTGGCAGCTTAATCATGCTGTAAAAATCGCCACCAACAAACGCGTCGGCGGTTGCGGACGAATAAATTCCCTCGGCAGAAATTCCTTCTACCTTCTGCAGGTCATTTTTCATGCCCGACTGCAGCGCCTGGGAGATATGCTTATTTTGCTGGCTCTCTTCGGCACCAACGGCCAACGAGTGAACCAGAAGCATCACGCGGTCCAAGAAATCAAGCTCAATGTCGCTTAAGGGCTCAGCGTTTTCTTCTCGCAAGAAAAGCCAGGTATGCTGCTCGCCAGCAAACTTGCCCAAGAAAAGCACAGCTCCCTTGCAGGGCAAACCTTGTGCAGCAAGCGCGCGACTCAGCTCAGATTCAAGCTCAACCTCTTTGACTGAAGCCTCGCCCTCTCCTGTCTTGAGTCCCTCAACCGTCGATGGAAGCACTATCTGGTTGCCGCTATCCTGCGCGCCGCCGGCCTCCGCTGCAACCTGCGCACCGCCGGCCTCCGCTGCGGCCTGCGCGCCACCGGCCTCCGCTACGGCCTGCGCGCCGTCTTGCACACCGTCCTGAGCGTCGCCAAACGCTTGCTCAGCGCCAAGCGCATGGAGCGTAATGTTGCCTGTGACCTCACAGCAATCTACCGAGAAAACCTGTGCATTCAGATCGGTGCCCACCGACCTCATAACCTGCTGTAATCGCTCACCAGAGATCTTCTCGCCCTCTGCAGCGCTATGAAGCAATCCTTGGCGCACGCGAGCTAATGCCTCGCGAAGCGTGTCTCTACGCTGCGTTCTCATGGCCGACAACGCGCCCACAAGCTGCACCGAGAGGTAATTTGCAATAGAGTCCAGAAGTCTTGCGTCTTCAACCAGAAGCGCGCGCTTACGCTCCCAGCCCACCTCAATCAAGGCAACAATGTGGCCACCAAACCACACAGGAACCACAAGAAAGCTGGTAAACGGAGGCAAATGACTTGCGTCAACGGTTATAACCTCACGTGTTTCCTCGTTAACAAGGTTGCGTTTTTTAACTCTTCCCTGCTTGAGCGTGCTTGAGTTCAAAGGCATGGTATGCAAGCGAAGTGCGTGCTCGGAATAAAACGTCAAACGCTCCAGAGAGCTGTTAAATGCAAAGTAGCGAGGAATTCTATCCAATGACGCACTTCTCAAAGACTCCGTTGCACCATGAAGGTGGTACCCGTCTTGCTCAGCAAGATAGATAAGCGCACCATCAGCCTCGACAGTCTCTGAGAGCTCTTCTAACACGCGCTCGATAAGCTGACCCATATCTTCCGAGTCAAGCGTGTCCAAAACAATCTGAAGCGCTCCTGAGAGCCTCCTGTTGGCTCGGCGAAGGTCCAACACCATTCGTTCATCATCGTGCATAGGGCTCGACAGCTCACGAAGCTTAGACGCTGTCAGAACAATAGCTTGTGTAGGCGCACCCACGTAATCTGCACGCACACTCAAAACCTGCGACGTGCCATCTTGCGCAGGAGCGGCCACCATAGAAGTGGAGCCATCAATCGCAAACGGCAACGACTCTACAAAGAACGGTTTCTGTAAGTTCTCTTGATTTGCCGGCGTGAACAAAAAGCGAACGTCCAGGCCGGCAATGGTGCCGTCTTCCTTAGCAAATAGGCTTTCGGCCTCCTCATTGGCGAGAAGAACCATGCCCTCCATATTAAAAACAATGACTGCATCGCTGGTCAGCCGTAGCAACTGAGACAGAGTTGCAGCAACGGTTCCGTCGACAACTCCCTCAAAACGCCTTACGCTCAGCTTGTTATCTGCCACAGTCACTCCTTACCAGCAAGGAAAAACAAATCACATTGCCTCTAAGTATACGAAAAAGGCGGACCTCCGAAGAGATCCGCCGAAATTCCGTGGTGTCGGAGGCGGGACTTGAACCCGCACAACCGTTAGTAGGTCACTAGCACCTCAAGCTAGCGCGTCTGCCAATTCCGCCACTCCGACTTGCTTTGCAGCGAGGGATATACTAACACATCTTCAAGCAACTTTACTGAGAAAATTTAAAACTTTTTCTCAAAAGAACTTTGCGAGAAGATCGCCTTGTTCCTTGCTTACTTCTGCCAACCAACAATGGTTGCTGGTGTGCTCTGGAAGAGTGATGGACCAAAGTTGGCAAGACCCTTCTTAACAACGTAGCAGTCTGGACCAGTGTAGACAGGAAGATATGCGTAAGTCTGCATCATCTTCTTCTCAGCCTCATTCATGAGCTTCATGCGCTCATCAAAGTCCTTGGTAGAGACAACCTTTGCAAACATCTCATCGGTCTCTGCGGAGCCCTGCTGACCAAAGTTGGATCCAGACTCAGAACCATAGAGCTGACCACCGTTGTTGTAAGAAGTTGAAGAGCCAACCCAACCAAAGAGGCAGACATCCCAAGAGCCAGAGGTAAGAACATCAGAGAACTCAGAAGATGGGTGAGAATCAAGGGTAAGGTTAATACCAGCATCCTTGCACATCTTCTGGATTGCAGCAGCACGGTTCTTAACAGTAGTACCGTCGCCGAACAGAGTGTAACTAAAGGTTACCTGCTGACCGTCCTTCTCGTAGTAATCGCCATTGAGCTTGTAGCCTGCATCCTCAAGAGTCTTCTTTGCAGCAGCCTTGCGCTCGTCAACAGACTTGAGGTTCTTGATATCGTCTGGGAGGTTGTTGTCATAGCCAGCTGCCCAGTAAGGCCAAAGCATAGAACCTGGTGCATCCTCTTTCCAGTTAACACCCTGGAAGACAATGGAAACGATAGTTGCAGGATCAACAACCTGGCAGAATGCCTTACGAACTGCAACATCCTGAAGAGCACCGCGAGTAGAGTTAAGCTCGATAACAGCAATAGACATACCAAGACCACGGCGAATCTGAGCCTTATCACCAAGACCGGTGAAGTTAGAGAGGAGCTCAGCAGAACCTGCGACGGAAGTACCAGTAGTATCAGTCTCTTCGTTCTTGAATGCGTTAATGGAAGCCTGGGTATCCATCTGCTTGTAGACAAGGGTATCAAGCTTAGGAGCATCACCCCACCACTTTGGATTTGGCTTGAAAGTTACAGCAGAGTCATCGAAAGAATCAACAATATAAGGACCAGAACCAAGCTCGTTGTGTGGCTCATTGTTGTAACCATTGTTGAAGAAGTCTGGATCCTGAAGCTTTGGGTGCAGAGCATAGCTCAAGATGCTCTCGATTGGATAGACTGCCTCCTTCATGGTAATAACAGCGGTCTTAGCAGTATCACCCTGCTCAACAGACTCATACTTGTCATAACCATCAGTTGAAGAAACCGCAAACTTTTTATTCTGACCACACATAGTGATGAATGCGGTCTGAATTGCGGTCCAATCAATAGCGGTACCATCGTTGAAGGTAGCCTGATCAGTGAAGGTCAGGGTAGCAACCTGCTTGCCGTCCTTCTCCTCTACCTTGAAGTCCTTGATGTAATCCTTGTTTGGCTCAAACTTATCACCATCAGCATTGTTAAGGAACAGGTCACGAGGGTTGATAAGACCGTGAAGGATGTTCATGTAAGAGGTATTACCAGCAAGTTGGTAGTAATTCCACTGTGGACCAATCTCGTTGATTGGCTGAGTCAGAGTACCGCCATCCTTAACCTCATCACGAGACTTAGGATTGTTGTACGTCTTGCCCTTCTCTGGAAGTGGAAGCTGATCCAGAGGAGTGTTTGCAGGAGAGCCGTCCTGTGGCTCAGTACCAGTGGTGGTAGTGCCGCCCTGAGGATTTGATGGAGCACAACCAGCAAGGCCAAGGCCTGCGGCGGTGATACCAGTCAGAGCAAAGAACGAACGACGGGAAAAACTGTCAGCCATATGATCACCCATTTCGTTAAAGGCCTACAGATATTCACTTAACTATACGAAATTGCCTGAAAATACTCCATAGCAGAAACATTCCCGTAACAACCTCGTTCACTATTTGTAACAAAGAAAAACCCGCACCTAGTTTTAAGTGCGGGTTTTCAGAAAATTTATTGAATCTTTGTTACTCGTTAGAGATGTGGGTTGCAGGAACCAGCTTACCGTCCTGATAAATCATGCGCTCACGAGTACGCTCAATCTTTGGATCAGGAATTGGAATAGCCGAGAGAAGCGCCTTGGTGTAAGGGTCTTGTGGATTAGTAAAGACGTCTTCAGTCTCACCGTACTCAACAATCTTGCCAAGGTGCATAACAGCAACCGTGTCAGAAATATGACGAATAACAGCAAGATCGTGAGCAACAAAGAGATAAGAAATCTTCAACTGAACCTGAAGATCCTCAAGAAGGTTAATAATACCTGCCTGAATGGAAACATCCAGAGATGCAATTGGCTCGTCCAACAGAAGAATCTTTGGACTTGTTGCAAGAGCACGAGCAATAGCAATACGCTGACGCTGACCGCCAGAGAACTGGGATGGGAAGCGGTCAACATAGTCTGGGTTGATACCAACCAGACGCATAAGCTCACCAATACGAGTATTAATATCCTCTTTGTTCCAACCCTGGGCCTGGAGTGGCTCAGCCAAAACGTCATAGACAGGCATACGAGGGTCTAGAGAACTCATTGGATCCTGGAAGATTACCTGAAGATCTTTACGCAGCTCTCTACGCTGTGCAGCGTTCTTAAGCTCAGCAACATCTTTGCCAAGGACCGTAATACGACCATCCTCAGGCTTCAGCAGATCCATAATCTGCATCAGCGTTGTTGACTTACCAGAGCCAGACTCGCCAACCAGAGCAAGAGTTTCTCCCTCATGGATCTCAAAGCTTGCACGGTCAACAGCAGTCATAGTGCCCTTGCTGCGCCTAATAAAGCCCTTACCCTGGACAGGGAATGTCTTGGTAAGATTCTCAACCTTAAGTACAACAGGACGCTCGTTACGAGGGACATCAACCCACTTTGGAAGGATTGGCTCAAAGTCTGGATACACCTCAGCATAGGTGAGGTTCTTCTCGCAAATCTCCTGAAGGTGGTGGCAAGATGCCAGGTGGCCCTCAGCAGCATTTGCAGGAAGCAGCACTGGCTCTTTCTTGGAGCATTCCTCGGTAGCCATAGGACAACGTGGGTTAAAAGGACAACCTGTTGGAATAGCAGCAAGTGATGGTGGATTGCCCTTAATAGGAACAAGCCTATGCTCTGCCTGAAGGTGAGGTTTTGGAACAGCACCCAGAAGGCCCATGGTATAAGGGTGACGAGGCTCAGCAAAAAGCGTATCAACACTTGCGCGCTCTACGCCACGGCCTGCATACATAACCATGATGTCATCAGCGGTGCCCGCAACAACACCAAGGTCGTGAGTAATCAGAACAACTGCTGCGCCAGTCTCTTTCTGTGCAACCTTCAAGACGTCAAGAATCTGAGCCTGAATGGTTACGTCAAGAGCGGTGGTTGGCTCGTCAGCAATGATGATGTCAGGGTTATTTGCAATAGCAATTGCAATAACAACACGCTGACGCATACCACCAGAGAACTCATGAGGGAAAGAATCCAGACGATTCTCTGGGTCAGTAATACCAACAATGGAGAGAAGCTCAATACAACGCTTACGGACATCCGCCTTGCTCATGTGAGGATTATGGGTAAGCAGAGCCTCTGCAAGCTGATCTCCAATAGAGAACATTGGGGTCAAAGCGGACAGTGGATCCTGGAAGATCATAGAAATCTTAGTACCACGGAGCTGTGACATCTCTTCGTCGGTCTTACCAATGAGCTCCTCATTACCAAGCTTAATAGAGCCAGTAACGTGAGCATTGTCATCAAGAAGACCAATAAGAGACAGAGCGGTTACTGACTTACCAGAGCCAGACTCGCCTACGATACCAAGGGTACGGCCGCCCCAAAGGTCAAAGTTAACACCGCGAACTGCGTCTACACGACCAGCCTCGGTATTAAAGGAAACCTTAAGGTCACGAACAGAAAGAACTGGATCTCCTGTTGGAGCGCCCTTTGGACCGTTTGATTCAAGCAGCTCGTAGCGAAGGACATCGTCCATCTCTACACTTCCCTGCTTTGTTGAAGTAGTAGTAGTGTCAGACATTATGCACGCTCCGTAGTTTCTTCAGAAACGATGCTTCCCTCAAGATCACCAAGCTGAGCGTCATCCTTGGAAGAATCCTCTTCCTGATCTTTGACGCTACCAGCAGCGCGTGAATAAGGGTCAAAGGCATCGCGAAGGCCGTCGCCGATGAGCTGCAGGCCAACACAAACAATGATCAGAAATGCCGATGGAATCAGAATCATCCATGGAGTAGTAAGCATTGCAGAAGAACCAGCACTCAGAAGGTAACCAAGAGAAGTATCTGGTGGCTTAATACCAAGGCCCAAGAAGCTGAATGCAGTCTCAGAGTTAACGCCGCCAATAACAGCCAAGACCAAGTCAATAATAAGAATTGAACCAAGGTTTGGAATAAGGTGACGAACAATGATGGTAAATGGTGGAACACCCATGTACTTAGCGGCCTTGACGTAATCTCTCTCACGCAAAGACAGAGCCATGGTACGGATAGTACGTGCGCGACCAATCCAACCAAAAGCAGTTAGACCAAAGATAAGCATGAGCCAACCAGACTCACCGCCTGCTGCACGAACAATCATAGCAACCAGCAAGAAGCTAGGAATGACCATGAGCATATCAAGAAGCCACATACCAATCTTCTCTGGAATGCCGCGGACATAAGCAATGGCAGTACCAATAATTGCAGAGATGATAGTGGTCAAGATTGCATAGCTGATACCAATGGTCAAAGAACGGCCAAGACCGTGGACAACACAGGCATACAAATCAATACCAGCACCATCAGTGCCAAACCAATGCTTTGCATTAGGAGCCATGTTAATTGCAGTAAAGTCAGCATCTGTGTAATTAAATGGGGTGGCATATGGTCCAAAAACTGCAATAAGAACCATAATTCCAAGAATAATCAAACCGATTACTGCAGAACGCTGGCGGAAGAAACGCCTTGCAATCAAGCCAGCATAGCTAATTCTTTTAACTTCTTTATTGTCAGACTTAGCATCTGCCTGAAGCTCACGCTCTGCATTAGTCAGACCTGCATCAATGGAGACGTTTTTCTCATCTTTATTCTGAAGCTCTTCTTTAGACATGTCCGCCTCCTTAGCTCATCTTAATTCGTGGATCAAGAGCAGCAGCAAAGAGGTCAGCCAGAAGAGCGCCAACAAGAGTCATTGCGCCAGAGAATGCTGCAACTGCAACTGCACCGTGAATATTGTTGTTGTTAATACAGTTAATGAAGTACTCACCAAGACCGTGAATTGCAAAGACCTTCTCGGTCATAACAGCACCGGTGAAGATACCTGCAAGAGAGAAAGCAACTGAAACAGCAGTTGGAATCAAAGAGACGCGAAGAGCGTGCTTACGAATTGCCTTCTTACGAGTAAGGCCCTTGGCGCGTGCAGTACGAACGTAGTCTGCGTGCATCTCGTCAAGCAGGTACGTACGCTGAGAGAGGTGGTAACCAACGGAGCTTACGATAGTAAGAACAATGGTTGGAAGAATAATGTGCTGGAGGAAGTCAATGAGCCACGTGAAGAAGTTTCCGGTATCTCCACTAGAAAGATCGGTTACGTAGAAAATACGAGTACCGGCACGTGCGTTAATCTCAATTGCCGCAAAAACAATCAAGATTGCCATAACAACAGTTGGAATAACCAGAAGAATCGAAGCAACACCACTTAAGAAGCGGTCCTGCCACTGATACTGACGCTGAGCGGTATAAACACCCAAGCTGACGCCAATAACGACAGACAAAATAGTTGCTGGGGTCATAAGCTCAATAGAAGCCATGAACTTTGAGCTCATCTCTCGGTTAACGTTATCGCCGGTTGGGGTCATACCAAAGTCAAACTTGGTAAGCAGATTGGTAATCCAGACCTGATAACGCTCAATAACTGGAGTCTTATCATTTAGATTAGTCCTATACAGGTTTTCCTCAATAGACTCCTGTGGAGGACGTGGAGTACGCTGCTCAAAGTTGGAGCGTGGATTCATAAACGATGATGCGAGGAAGAATGTGAGCGAAGTTGCGACAAAAATCATCACAATGTAGCTCAAAATCCTCTTTGTAACGTACCAAACAAACCGTGCCATTGACTCTCCTCACCGCCTTGCGCTTATCCACCTGATAAGCGAGGTTTTCTCGGTATGGCAACCTAGCATTCCTACAACAAACATACTGTGAATACACAGCAAAGAGTAATTTTACCATGGATAAGTTGCCTAACCCAAAAAATATCTCTTAGATAAGCAAGATTATGCATACCAATCCCAGTAAAACGTATCCACATATAATGACTGTTTGACTCCAGCGTACAGGTCACAATCAAATTTGTTTACATATGAGAAACGTTATTGAAAATTCTGTTAGGAAGTAAAAGAAAACTACTATCTGTTGCGTCCAACCTTTTTGCCGGCGTTTCCATCAGCAAGTTTTTCTGCGCCCCGCAAGACGCGCATAAAAAATGCCGAGAAACTCGGGTTTCTCGGCAGATGAGTCAAAAGTAAAAGGAGCAGCTTAGCCAATAGCTCCAACAGGGAATGTGAGAGCCATCACAATCGCGCAAACCAAGAAGATGGTTGTAGTGATGATGGTAAGGCGATCAAGGTTCTTCTCCATAATGCCTGAACCAGCGCTTGCGTTATACATAGAAGAAGCAATCATGTCAGAAACGCCAGTGCCCTTTCCGGAGTGTGCCAGAACAAGCAGCACCGTCAAAATGCCAGAAAGAACAAACAGCACTAAAAGAATTGTATTCAGAACGCCCACGAGGTTCCCCCTCTTGCTGGCGAGAAGATCCAGCCCTAGTTATTTTTACGTACAAGAGAAAAGAATAGCACACGCCACTCCCTTTTGGGAATGACGTATGCCAAGTTGCAAAACAAACAAGAACTTAACAGATGAGCCAAGCGCCTAACCGGAGTAAGGAGCTTTGCCACAATTTAGTTCATTGCGCTCTTTACCATTGCAACGAAGGAATCAGCCTTAAGAGATGCGCCACCAACAAGTGCACCGTCAACGTCCTCTTTCTCGAGGAAGCCGCCAACGTTCTCTGGCTTTGCAGAACCACCGTAAAGAATACGGATTCCATCTGCAATTTCTGCGCCAAAGATCTCTACCAGGGTCTTGCGGATTGCGCCGCAGACTTCCTGTGCATCATCAGCAGTTGCAGTCATGCCAGTACCAATTGCCCAGATTGGCTCGTAAGCAATAACGTACTTGGAAGGATCGGTAATCTGAAGGTCCTTAGTATCAGCCTTAATCTGGTCAACAACAAACTGAACGTGGGTACCAGCGTTGCGAACCTCAAGAGACTCACCGCAGCAAGAAATAGGTACGATGTCATGGGCCATCAGTGCCTTTGCCTTGCGGTTAATGTCCTCGTCGGTCTCGCCAAAGTAGCCACGGCGCTCGGAGTGACCAATAATGCAGTAAGTTGCACCAACAGAAGTCAGCATTGCTGGAGAGGTCTCACCAGTAAATGCACCAGACTCCTCCCAGTACACATTCTGTGCAGAAAGAGCAACGGAAGAGTTTGCCTGGGTAAGAATCTCAGAGACGCCCTTAAGGTCCACAAGAGGTGGAGCAATAACAACGTCAACGTTTCCGGTACCGGAAGCAAGCTGATCAACAATTCCCTGAGCAAGCTCAACGCCCTCAGCGAAAGTCTCGTTCATCTTCCAGTTACCTGCGATCATACGATTACGCATCGAGAAGCGCCTCCACTCCTGGAAGTGCCTTACCCTCAACGAGCTCCATGGAAGCGCCGCCGCCAGTGGAAATCCAGCTCATCTTGTCAGCAAGGTGGAACTTGTTAACTGCTGCAACGGAATCGCCGCCGCCGATGATAGAGGTGCAATCAGCATCTGCAACAGCACGAGCAATAGCCTCGGTGCCCTTTGCAAACTGGTCAAACTCAAAGACGCCCATAGGACCATTCCAGAAGACGGTCTTTGCGCCCTTGATTGCCTCAGAGTAAAGCTCAACAGTCTTAGGACCAATGTCCATACCCATGCGGTCTGCAGGAATCTGGTCAGAAGGAACTACCTCACCAACAGCGTCCTCACCAAAGTGATCGGTAACAACGTTGTCAACAGGAAGCAGAATCTTAACGCCCTTCTCCTCTGCCTTCTTGAGCATCTCACCTGCGCGCTCAATCCAGTCTGGCTCCTGAAGAGAAGTACCAACGGTATAACCCTTTGCCAGGAAGAAGGTATATGCCATACCGCCACCAATGATGAGGGTATCAGCGGAGTCAATAAGGTGATCAAGAACGCCAATCTTAGAAGAAACCTTGGAGCCACCAACAATAGCTACAAGTGGACGCTCTGGGTTAGAGAAGATAGAGGTAAGAGTGTCAACCTCTTTCTCAAGCAGGAAGCCAGCGTATGCAGGAAGGTAAGCTGCTGGTCCAACAACAGAACCCTGAGCACGGTGAGCGGTACCAAATGCATCAAGAACAAAGATGTCACCATAAGATGCAAGAGTCTTTGCAATCTCTGGATCATTCTTCTTCTCACGCTTGTCAAAACGGACGTTCTCAAGAACAAGAACCTCGCCGTCCTTGAGTGCGTCTACAGCCTCACGGGCCTTCTCGCCATACGTGTCCTCAACAAACTTAACCTCGCGACCAAGAAGCTCAGCAAGCTTCTCTGCAGCTGGACGCAGGGAAAGCTCTGGCTGGAAGCCGGTGCCATCTGGACGGCCAAGGTGGCTCATCAGGATGACCTTTGCGTTGTGGTCGAGAAGATACTGGATGGTTGGAAGTGCAGCGCGAACGCGGGTGTCGTCAGTAACAACGCCGTCCTTTAGAGGCACGTTGAAGTCAACGCGCATAAGAACGCGCTTACCGTCAACATCTGCATCGCGGACAGTCTTCTTTGTAAAAGCCATGTCACTCCTTTAAATACGTTTCCAACAAAAGAAGGCGCGATCGCGGCAGATGCTGCGACCGCGCCTAAGGCGTCTATGTAACTAGAACTTAAGCAACGAACTTCTCGAAGTACTTGATGGTGCGGACCATCTGAGAGGTGTAGGAGTTCTCGTTGTCGTACCAAGAGGTGACCTGAACAAGAGTGGTGCCATCGCCAAGGTCAGAGCACATGGTCTGAGTTGCGTCGAAGATGGAGCCGTGGGTCTCGCCGACGATGTCGCGGGAAACAATGTCATCCTCGTTGTAACCAAAGGTCTCTGGGATGGTCTCTGCATATGCCTTCATTGCAGCGTTGACCTCGTCAACGGTGACCTTCTTGTCAACAACAGCATAGAGGTTGGTGAGGGAGCCAGTTGGCGTAGGAACGCGCTGAGCAGCACCAATGAGCTTGCCGTTGAGCTCAGGAAGAACAAGGCCAATAGCCTTAGCAGCACCAGTGGAGTTAGGAACGATGTTCTCTGCACCAGCACGGGAACGACGGAAGTTACCCTTGCGCTGTGGGCCGTCGAGGATCATCTGGTCACCAGTGTATGCGTGAATGGTGGTCATGATACCGGACTTGATAGTTGCGAAGTCGTTAAGACCCTTTGCCATAGGAGCAAGGCAGTTGGTGGTGCAGGAAGCTGCGGAGATGATGTTGTCATCTGCAGTGAGGGTCTCGTGGTTAACGTTGAAGACGATGGTTGGGAGGTCATTGCCTGCAGGAGCAGAAATGACAACCTTCTTAGCACCAGCGTTGATGTGAGCCTGTGCCTTGTCCTTAGAAGTGTAGAAACCGGTGCACTCAAGAACAACGTCAACGTTAAGATCGCCCCAAGGCAGGTTGTTAGCGTCTGCCTCCTTGTAAATAACAATCTCGTGACCGTCAACGATGATGGAGTGGTCAGTTGCCTCTACCTTGTGATCGCGGGAATAGTTGCCCTGAGTAGAGTCATACTTCAGAAGATATGCAAGCATCTCTGGAGAAGTAAGGTCGTTGATTGCAACAATCTCGGAACCCTCGTGACCAAACATCTGCCTAAATGCAAGGCGACCAATGCGGCCAAAACCGTTAATAGCAACCTTTACTGCCATACGTAATGCTCCTTTCGGTGACCCAGAGCCATTCTCCGGATTCATTAACATTTAAACCGTACACCGAGTATTTTACCGCACTCGCCGATAACTTATGCATCTTTTTCTAAATCCTGAACGATTTTTTCCAAACGAAGCAATCGGTGATACATAGCGGACTTGGATACGGGTGGTACAAACGACTCCCCCAGCGCTGATAATGACAGCTCAGGGTTATCTTTTCGCGCAAGACAAAAATCTCTGACCGCTGGCGGCAGAGCTCTGAGTCCAACGAGTTTCTCGGCCTTTTCTATGAGCGCTAACTGGTCTGCCGCTGCATTTGAAGAGCGTGTTTGATTAGCCATCTCTGCGTTGACAACTCGGTTGACGTTGTTGCGATAATGCTTTTGTACGCGTGTAAACGCAATAGCGCGCGCCATGGTGGGCGCACCAATCTCTCGCAAAAACTTGATGATGTCGTCAGAGCTCTTAAGGTAGACGGCATAAATTTCTCTGGTACGCATCAATACGTTGGTGTGGCGATTACGATGATTAAGACGCGCCTTGACTCCAATGGATCCCATAAGTTTTACCAGTTCAGTGGCAAATCTTTCACCCGAGACAGCAATCTCTAAGTGAAAATCTTTTAAGGGATCGGCCAAAAATCCGCCCGCCATAAACGCTCCGCGCAAAAAAGCTCGCTGCGCCTGTTTGGTGCGGATAACGCTTTTAGGAATGCCACTTACCAGGCCTTCTCCCGGTGTATAAATGCCAAGAGCGGACAGTGCTTCTGCAAGTGAATCCTGGTTAGAAATCTCAAGCAAATAGTTACGTTTTTTATGCATGATAGAGCGACGGTACTCAACAGAAGTGCCCAGATCAAACAGACGGCGAGAAGAACTAATAACGGTACGGGCAACCGTGCCGGTCTCAGTTACAATGCGAACGGCAAATTTACCAGGACCGTGCATCGATAACGTGCCTGAGACACGAATAAGTGCGGAAAGCTGGGCTAATTCACAGTCCGTCTGAATTTCTGGTACGCTGACCAGCTCATTTTTTACCAAGGCAGTATAGGACATGACAGACTAACTTCTACTCAGCCTGCTGAGACTTCTTCTGAGCCGAGTCAAGATCGCGATGGAACAGCGTTACGCGATAGCCCTGGCTGGTAAGATGCTCTGCCGTAGCACGGGCGATTGCAACGCTTCTATGCTGGCCACCTGTACAACCTACCGCAATAGAGAGCAAGCTTTTGCCTTCCTGTACATAACCAGGCATAACCACATCTAGCAGCTCAAACCAAGACTTAAGGAATTTCTTGGTAGTGCCATGCGTAAGGACAAACTGAGCTACTGGCTCATCAAGACCGGTAAGTGGCCTGAGCTCTGGATCATAGTAAGGATTGGGCAGGAAGCGCACGTCAATCATAAGGTCAGCCTCAACGGGCAAACCATTTTTGAAGCCAAATGAAAACACGCTAACATCCATAAGCTGCTGTTCAGCAAGCTCTGAAAATGCGCGACGAAGACGACTCTTGAGCGTATTAGTGCGCATAGATGAGGTATCTAAGACCACATCTGCCAGCGCTTTTATGTCTTGAAGCTGTGTGCGTTCCCTAGAGATTGCAGATGAGAGATTTTCTCCCTCCTGCGCCAAAGGATGACGACGGCGATTCTCGCTGTAGCGACGCATGAGCACTTCATCTGAAGAGTCCAGATAGACAATCTTGTACGTGAGCTCGTGATCTGCAAGAGACTTCAACGCTTCAGAAATGTCGTCAAAAAGACCTTGCGAGCGCAAATCACAGGTAACAGCCAAGTGACGACCAACGCCCGTGTTAATGCCCACAAGGTTAGAAAGCTGCAAAATAAGAGCTGGTGGCAGGTTATCAATGCAGAAATAACCCATGTCCTCAAACACATGAAGCGCCTGCGTGCGACCCGATCCAGACATACCCGTAATAATGACAATGTCGGGAATAACTGAAGG
>CAUTGQ010000011.1:0-16260 GCA_963538075.1 uncultured Atopobiaceae bacterium | reverse complement strand
CCGAGATTGCAGCGCTTGAGCTCCCTAGCATTTTGGTGCCGTATCCTTTGGCAACAGCAGATCACCAGACTACTAACGCGCATCTGTTATCGGATGCGGGAGCAGCCATTCTGGTGCCAGATAACCAGGTGGGCACCACGACCTTCTCGACAGCTCTCTTTGATCTGGTAGACAACGCGGACCAGCGCAAAAGGCTTTCTGAGGCTGCTGCCACACTTGACCAGCGCAGTGCCGCATCTCTTGTGGCTGACGCGGTGGAAAGTGCCGTTTGTGGCGCATAAAACATTCGGTTTTGCGTTAGAGTAAACATGTCTTGGTATGTCCAGGACTCAAACGATAACAATACTTGGAAAGGCTCTCTTATGGCAGATTCCATGGGCGAGAAGACCATCTCGCGTGCACATTTTATTGGAATTGGCGGCGCTGGCATGAGCGGAATCGCTCTTGTTCTACACGAGCGTGGCTGCACTGTTACCGGCTCTGATCTAAAGAGCTCGCATTATGTTAGAGAGCTTGAAGATGCAGGTATTCAGGTAAGCATCGGTCACACCGCGTCTACCATTGACGCTGTGATGCCTGATGTCATTGTTACCTCTACGGCAATCCCAGAGACTAACCCAGAGGTCATTCGCGCGCGCGAGCTTTCCATTCCTATTTGGCCTCGCGCTAAGATGCTCTCGTATCTCTCACGCGGCCTCAAGACTATTGCTGTTGCGGGCACTCACGGCAAGACCACCACGTCTTCCATGGTCGCTACCATGCTGGATAAGCTGGGCGCCGATCCATCATTTTTGATTGGTGGCGTTGTCGAGGGTTACGACACTAACGGCAAAAACGGAAACGGCCAGTACTTTGTCTGCGAGGCTGATGAGTCTGACGGTTCGTTTATGTTCCTTAACCCTAACGTGGTGGTAGTCACCAATATTGAGGCAGACCACCTTGATCACTACGGCTCTCTCGAGAATATCGAGAAGACCTTCTGTGAGTTTATGAGCTTGCTTGATAAGGAAGAAACCGTTGTTATCAACGGCGATAACCCTCATTACGTTGAGCTTGCTCAGTCAACCGGCAGGCACGTAGTTACTTACGGCTTTGATCCAAGCTGCGATTTTGTTTGCACGCAGGAGGAGAGAAAAGCTGGTATCGAGAATCCTCTGACCATCAAGACTCCTTCTGGTCGGACCATCTCTGTGGTACTTCCAGCTAACCCTGGTAAGCACAATGTTGCTAACGCAACCGCTGCAATTGCCGTTGCCGATGCACTTGGCTTTGATCTTGAGGAAGCTGCTGCGGCGCTGTCGCAGTTCAAGGGTGCACGCCGCCGCTTTACGCACGTAGGTGACATCAACGGCATTACCGTTGTAGACGATTACGGTCACCATCCAACCGAGATTGCAGCAACCATGTCTGCAGCTCTTCCTCTTGGCTTTAAGCGCGTTGTTGTTGTCTTCCAGCCACACCGCTATAGCAGAACACAGGACTTGGCAGATTCGTTTGCTCACGCATTTGACGGCATTGACGTGTTGCGCGTCATGGATGTCTTCTCCGCAGGTGAGCTTCCTATTCCAGGAGTCTCCGGCAAGACCGTCTCTTCAAGAGTTCAGGCTGCCAATACTGTTCCTGACGTGCGCTATATCCCTTCTCGCCGCGATCTTATCGCTGACCTTCTTGATACGGTTCAGCCAGGAGATCTGCTGATTACACAGGGCGCAGGAGACGTCACTCAGATTGGCCCAATGTTTATCCGCGCACTCAAAGAGCGTCTTCAGAGCAACTAGGGCCTTTGCTGTGAGCTTGTTTAACGCCTATGTAAGCCTTTCTGGGGCCCTTGATGCAACAATTAAGCAAGATGAGCCGCTGAGCCACCATACCTCCTTCAGGATTGGCGGTAAGGCGTCACTCTTTGCTGCTGTTCACAGCCACGTGGCACTGGTGCGCGTGCTTGAGGTACTTGCAGCTAATCGAGTTGATTGGGTGCTTCTGGGCAAGGGTTCAAACATCCTTGTCTCCGATGAAGGCTACAACGGTTGCGTTATTGTGCTTGATGATGAGCTCTCCATCATTTCAGTTGGCGAGAATAACCTCATTACTGCAGGTGCAGGTGCGCTTACGGCACGCGTTTGCAATGAGGCCATGAAAGCGGGTCTTTCTGGCCTTGAGATGTGTGCTGGTATTCCCGGAACTATCGGCGGTGCTCTTTCGATGAACGCAGGTACCAGGCATGATTGGATTGGCAAAGCCGTCCGTGATTGTGTGGTACTTAAGCCTGGCAAGGGTCTTGTACGCTACGACGCATCTGAGATTGAATGGGGTTATCGCTATACCACATTTGCGCCAGACGAGATTATTCTTGAGGCAACGTTTGCGCTGACACCGTCTAATCGTCCTAAGGTTGCTCTTGGTATGGACACACTTTTGCAGCGCAGGAGAAATACGCAACCAACAGGACAGTTGTGCTGCGGTTCTGTCTTTAAGAATCCAGGTAGTAGGTCTGCCGGGGCACTTATTGAAGAGTGCGGTCTTAAGGGAGCCACAGAGGGTGGCGCACAGATTTCCGATATCCACGCAAACTTTATTGTGAATACCGGCAACGCCAGCGCTTCAGATGTCATTGCGCTCATGCGCAGGGCACACGATGCCGTGCAAGAAAAGTTTGACATTGATCTTCAGCCAGAGGTTAAACTTCTGGGTTTTGGGGCATAGGGAAGATATGGCAGAAGATACTTCAAAGCAACCAACACGCCGTAAGGGCACAAAGAGGGAGCCTTTATCGTCTGGAACTACTCAGACAACAGGGGCTACTAAGCCTTCTTTTATGAGCAAGGCGTTTAAGCCTAAGCCAAAGGTTGAGGCTACAGCTTCTGACGCCAAGCCTTCTGCTAAAAAGATTTCTACTAAAAAGCCAAATAACGCTACAAAAACTGCTGCTCAGGCTCGTGCCGAGCGTATTAAACACAGCAGAAAAGTATCGTTTAAGGCAGTAAGAACGGCCTTTATTGTTTTGCTTAGCCTGGCCCTTCTTGCTGGCATCGCTTTTCTCGTCCTACGTTCTTCCTCGGTTTTTGCTATTACCAACATTCAAGTTGAGCCAACGGAGCACGTTACTAACGAGCAAATTCAAAAGCTCATTGCAGTAGAAGAGGGAACAACGCTGCTCAATATGGATGAGTCCCTTATTACCGAGGAGCTTCAGAAGGACCCTTGGGTAGCTTCTGCAACGTACGAGAGACAGTTCCCTAATACGCTGCGCATTACCATCACAGAGCGTAAGGTTACGGCCATAGTGGCGCTTTCTTCTGGCCCTGTTGCATGGTATTTGGGCGAGAATAACGTCTGGCTTGAGGCAGATCAGCTGAACGTTCCAGAAGGAAAAACTACCGCCACCGTTGCACTTGAGAAGGCAACCTCAGAGGGCGAGCTGCTTATTACCGATGTTCCTGCAACGGTTTCTCCGGTAGCAGGTACCACGGCAACAGACGCAGAAATTCAAGCAGTTATGCAGTATCAGTCTACGTTCTCGTCAGAGCTTACCTCACAGATTGTGAGCTACTCGGCTAGTAGCGTAGATGCAATTTCTGTCACCCTCACTAATGGCGTACAAGTTGCCCTTGGTTCTCCAACACAGATTGCAGACAAAGAAAAAGTGATTCTGGCAATGCTCAAGCAGTTCCCAGGAGAGCTTACGTACCTGAACGTGAGAACGCCTGCAAGCCCAACGTATAGGCGTGTTTCTACCGGAAATGTTCAGTCTGGCTCTGGTGTTTCGTAGGGAAACGCGGTACTACCACGCGCCGTTAGGCTATTTTTTCCTACCGTTTACCAGGTTTCTTCACAATTTCTACATATTATTTGACTTGCAAGGGTGAGTTGTGCAAATATACCCCGCTTTGCATGAAGCGTAAGCCTTAACTTGAGGTTTAGGGTTTTATACAGCGGTTCTGCGAGCGCATAAACGTAGCCTAAGCGCAGTCGCGCTCCGGGACAAACGGGCACAAGCGTGCCTCAAGGAGGAAGACATGATTAAGGACACCGATACCCTTAACAACTATCTTGCTGTTATCAAGGTTGTTGGCGTTGGTGGCGGCGGAACTAACGCTGTCAACCGCATGATTGAAGAAGGCATCCGTGGCGTTGAGTTCGTTGCTGTAAACACCGATGCACAGGCTCTTGCAATCTCCGATGCTGACATTAAGGTTCACATCGGTACTGACATCACCAAGGGTCTTGGTGCTGGCGCTAACCCTGAGGTTGGTAAAGAGGCAGCAGAGGATAGCCGCGATGAGATCAAGGCAGCACTTGCTGGCGCTGATATGGTCTTCATCACTGCTGGCGAGGGTGGCGGTACTGGTACCGGCGCTGCTCCAGTTGTTGCTGATATTGCAAAGAATGACGTTGGTGCACTGACCGTTGGCGTTGTTACCAAGCCATTCTCCTTCGAGGGTCGTCGTCGTTATGGTTCTGCAGCTGATGGAATCAAGACTCTTTCCGAGAACGTTGATACGCTCATCGTTATTCCAAACGATCGTCTGCTTGATCTTTCTGAAAAGAAGACCACCATGCTTGAGGCATTCCGCATGGCTGACGACGTTCTATGCCAGGGCACCCAGGGTATTACCGACCTCATCACTGTTCCTGGTCTGATCAACCTCGACTTTGCAGACGTCTGCACCATCATGAAGGGCGCAGGTAGCGCAATGATGGGCATTGGTATTGCTGCTGGTGATAACCGCGCTGCTGATGCTGCAACTGAGGCAATTTCTAGCCGCCTGCTTGAGAGCTCTATTGAGGGCGCAACCCGCGTTCTTCTCTCTATTGCTGGTAACAAAGATCTTGGTATTCAGGAGATTAACGAGGCAGCTGACCTGGTTGCTAAGAACGTTGACCCTGACGCAAACATCATCTTTGGTACTGTTGTTGATGAGTCCCTGGGCGATCAGGTTCGCGTAACTGTTATCGCAACTGGTTTCAATGACTCTAACGTTCAGCAGCAGCTTCCAACTCTGAACACTCAGAGCGTCAGCCGTCCAAGCCGTCCTGCTCAGCCACAGCCAACTCGTCCTGTGACTGCTCAGCCACAGCCTGCTCGTACCAATAACTCTTCTAATGAGAAAGAGTTTGATATTCCAGACTTCCTTAAGCGTAGCCGCATCTAAACATGTGCGCGCTGAATAGACAGTGCTTACACGGCGTGACCCTGCTCATGGATCCTGAGGTTCCATGCGGGGTCACGCTCGCATTTACCGAGCGTACAGGTGGTTTTTCAGAAGGGGAGTTTAGCTCCCTCAATCTGGGCAGCAGATGCGGAGACAATCTGCAACAGGTGCAAAAGAATCGTCAGCTTGTCTTAGAGGCTCTTGGGGCAAAAGAGTTCTTCTCGCGACTCCTTATTCCTCATCAGGTACATGGAAGCAACGTTGTCTGCCTGACTTCTGATACACCTGAGGCTTTTGAGCAGGCTAAAACTGAGGCAGAAGCTGGTGCAGACGCCATAGTATGTACCGTTCAAAATACGCCTGTGATGTTGGCTTTTGCCGATTGTGTGCCGGTAATTCTTGTAGCTCCCGGCGGATTTGCGGTGGCACATTCTGGTTGGAAAGGCACAATTGCTCGCATTTCTGCACGCGCAACGGAGGCTCTTTGCCAGGCAACTGGCGCCGAGCCTTCCGAGGTCAAAGCCTATATTGGCCCGCATATTGGCAGTGCTGATTACGAGGTCTCACCTGAGCTCATTCAGATGTTCTCAAAAGAGTTTGGCCCAGGCGTTGTAGACCGCGTATCTGGCGAGAGGTACTTAGATCTTGGATATGCCGTCAGAGCTGCACTGGTAGATGCTGGTGTACGCGTGTCTGCAATCGAAGAGGTTACTGACTCGACGGCCTCTACAACGGAGCGGTTCTTCTCGTACCGAGCAGAGCATGGTAAGTGCGGAAGGCATGCAGCTGTTGCTTACATGGCTTTAAAGTAGGGTAGAAGACGTTTAGCGCTATCGGAGAAAACGTTTAGCACTACAGAGAAGCGTTTAGGTCTATAGAGAAGTGTTTATCGTTACGTAAGAAATTGATGTATTCACCGCAAGAGATGATGGCTATGACGTACGATTCAGACGAATATCTTGAGTTTATTAAGGCTCGTAGAGCTCAGATTGAGTCGCTTGTGGCGGATGCTGCAGAAAAGTCCGGCAGAAGCGCCTCTGAGATTGAAATTGTGGCTGTCTCCAAAACAGTACCTGTTGAAGCTGTTCTTGCGGCTTACAAGGCAGGCTATAGGGTTTTTGGCGAGAATCGCCCACAAGAGCTGACACACAAACTGACAAGTTTATCTGAAACTCCTTTTGCGTCTGAAATAACGTTCGACATGATTGGTAATCTTCAGAAGAACAAGATTAATCAGGTAGTTGGCAAGGTTCGCTACATTCATTCAATTTCTTCTGAGCACCTCGCAGAGGCGGTTTCAAAGCGCGCGGAGGCAAAGGACTCTCAGGAGTCTGTGCTACTTGAGGTAAACGTTTCCGCCGAAGCCTCAAAATCGGGTTTCTCGCCAGAAGAGGTGTCTGAGTCTATCCAAAGGATTGTTGAGCTTCCTCATATTTCCGTTGTGGGACTTATGACTATGGCACCAAAGGATGATCCAGAGCGCGCTAAGAGGACGTTTGCGGGACTTAGAGAATTGCGTGACAAGCTGAGAGAGCAAGTTGGTTTGAAGTTAGATGTTCTTTCTTGTGGCATGAGTGATGACTTTACGTATGCCATTGAAGAGGGTTCTACTACTATTCGCCTGGGTCGAGTATTGTTTGATCCAGCCTATACGTTGAGTGGGCACTAAAATAGTTGCAAGTTTTTGATACAGTAGTAAGAAGTTACGTGCGTTACAGAAAGGCACAATGATGAGCATTCTTGATACGCTAAGAGCAAAGCTTCGTGGTGGTCAGGACGATGAGTACTACGACGATGAGTATTACGGCGACGAAGGTTATGACGAGGTAGATGCAGCTTCTCCTCGTTCCTACGATGACCGCGCACAGCAGGGTTCTTCTAATAGGCTACTGGGCAATCCATCCAGACCAGAGGCAGAGAGTGTTTCTGTTTACACACGCTCTGGTAAGCCAATTAGCACCAATCCGGCTGCTTCTTATAATCCTCAGCAGGATATGCGCTCCCGTGCTTCTGCGTATGCATCTCGTCAGGAGCCCTCTGGATACACTCCTTCTTACGAGCACGCCGTAAGCCCAAATCTGCCAACTCCTGGCGATATTGGTCTTCGTCCTGTGAGCCGTACAAGCTATTCTGGACAGCTGCCACCATATGTTCTTCGTCCTGTTTCTTATGACGATGTTCAGTCGGTAGTTCGCCGTGTTCGTACTGGTCAGCCAGTTGTTCTTATCTTTAAGAACACCAACATCGAGGTTGCTAAGAGAATTTTGGACTTCAGCTTTGGTCTTTCTTATGGCCTTGATGGTGCTGTTGAAGAAGTTGCTGACCGCGTTTTTGTTGTACTTCCTCATGGCGTCTCTTTGACGCAGGCTGATCTTGATAAGCTTGCTGATGAGGGAGAGATTACCAGGTAACTGGAGGTTTTTGTGTTCTCGTATTATGTTTTAAACGCACTCTATACCTTGTTTAGGATTTACAGCGTCTGCATTGTGGTATGGTGCCTGTCCTCTTGGATTACCGTTTCAAATGATTCGGTTAAGAACATTCTTAAGGCTATTGGCAAAATTGTTGAGCCATATCTCAATGTGTTTAGGAAGGTGATTCCTCCAATTTCTGGCGTTGACCTCTCACCGATTATTGCGCTTTTTGTGCTTAATCTTGTGGAACGTTTTGCCATTTCGACGCTGGGTCTTATACTAATATAGGAAACTAGTTTGTCTTTAATTACAAACTGAGTAGTTATGATGTGTGGTACGTCTACTCGCAGACTGAAAGGGAACAAAGATGGCAATCACACCAGCAGACATCGAGCAGCAGACATTCTCTCCTGCTGAGACCGGCTACAATCCAGAGGAAGTTGACGCATTTCTTGAGCAGCTCTCTTCTGAGGTTGATGCAATGCTTCAAAAGATCGCTGACCTTAAGGGCCGTCTGACCAGCACTGAGCAGCAGCTCGCTGCAGCACAGGCTCAGGTTGCAAACCTTGAGGAGAACGCAAGCGTTCCTTCTGTTGAGGAGACAAACGCAGCCGCTATCGCTGCATCCGAGCACCAGATTTCTCAGGTCCTCATTGTTGCTCAGCAGAGCGCAGATAAGCTTGTTGCAGACGCTCGTGCAAACGCAGAGCGCATTCGCAACGAGGCAGACCAGAAGGCTCGTGAGGTTATCCGTCAGGCTCTTGCAGAGAAGCAGACTGAGCTTGATGAGATTGATCGCCTCAAGCAGTCCCGTGAGGATTTCCGCGCTGAGTACCGTAAGCTCCTTCAGCACTTCCTGGATGATGCAGACTCTGTCTTCCCAGAGACTGTTCTTACCAACAACGCTCCAACTGGTTCCCAGAATGCTGCACAGCCTGCAGCACAGCAGACTCAGGTTTCTGCACCTGCACCTGCAGCTGGTGACTTCAACGATCTTGACTAAGTCTTAGTCATTTCATTTGTACTGATAAGCGCTCAGCTCTGCTGGGCGCTTTTTTGTTATAAGTCTTCTTGAGCAGCAACCTTACAGCCCAGAGGTAAGCTCTTGGTTAAACGACTGCTTTTGTTCTATATGATGCACATCCTTTCTGTTTTCTCGTCCCTGATAGCGAGCGGGTACGCCTTGGCTACGTGCAGCTTCTGCACTTGTGGTTGCGGTAAGCTCAGGAAGCCCTTGCCAAACACGCTTTGGCATCCAATGAGCGCGCAAATCGTAACCCCTCTCTGCAGGTCCGCGACCTTCTAGACCAACTCCTTCGTAGAAGCGTCTCCACATGGCTTGCACGTATTTCTCATCAGTTGCAAGGTCTGTTCTAGAGAGCAGCTCTTCTAAAGAAGTGTCATCAAGCTGAATGGTTCCAAAGGTCTTCATTTCTGGGGCATAAAAACTGACTATATGGTGAGCTGGATCAACAATAAAAAATCGTTCCGTGCTCATCCGTTTGACAAAGTAATTGCAGGTTAGTGGTACTACGTTTGCATTAGGCTGAAACACAGACATAAAAGAGCCGTCTGACATGCGAGAAAATCGAACAAATTGACGTGTGTGCTCTCGCTCAGTTTCTACCTGCCTAGCCAGTGCATTAAACTCTGCCACGGTTGGGTCAGCAATATCTTCAAGGGCTCCTACACCATAGGAGAATGCAAGACGAATGTATCGATGCACAATCTCCGGCATAGTATGAGCATCTGAAGCACATGCTAGAACAATGCGACGTGTTATTTCTCTTGTGCCTACTTTCTTCTCTAGTCCAGTTAGAACTCGTTTAGCCAAGGCTACTACTGAGTTATCAGAAGGATCTGGTCCACAGAGAACATGCTCCCCAAGACTAGGCTGACAAAAGCTTTCTCTAACAAGACGTACGTGTGCTGGGTTAGCATGCGAGAGATAGGTGAGCCCTACAGCCCCTACAACGCCTTCTAAGCTTGGATTGCAGGAGATAACAACCTTCTGAGGCTTGGAGAGTCTAGTAAGCCTCTGAACAAGCGAGACAAGCTCTACACTTTGATCAGAAGAGCCTGAGTTGAGAGGACTCAATACGACGTCTTGTTTTGTTGTACGAACTTGCTTTGGCATCAGCAATTACCCTCTGTTTAATCAGTTCTTGGTCAAGTGGGGCTGAGGCATCTCTTACGCCACAGCAGGTGAGAAAATGGTGTGATCGTTTGAGCTGTATTCCTAGCCGTTTAAGATCATCAAAGGTGAGACGAGATCGTTTTCTTGCGGCAATAATTCTTCGTGCACCGGTAGGGCCAATACCGGGCACTCGTAAAAGTATTTCTAGTGGAGCATCCATAATCTCTACGGGAAATTGATTAAGATGTGCCAGCGCCCAGCCAAGCTTTGGATCAATTTCTAAATCAAGCCAAGGTGCTTCTGGAGAAACCAGCTCATCAGGAGAAAACGCATAGTAGCGCATAAGCCAATCAGCCTGGTAAAGGCGGTGCTCTCTGCGGAGGGGGACAGGAGTGTCCAGCTCAGGAAGACGATTGTCTTCTATAACAGGAATATAGGCAGAAAAGAATACTCGTTTTAATTCAAATTGCTGGTAAAGCGCTTGAGACAAGTGCAATATTTGATTATCCGATTCTGGAGAAGCTCCAATGATAATTTGAGTTGATTGTCCGGCAGGCGAGAAGGACCTCTTGCCCGAAGATACCCTTGATGAACGCATAAAGGTGTTCTTCAAACAGTTGGAACGTAGGGCTAAACCTTCTTTTATGATTTGCTTCTGACTGGGAATAATAATGCCCTTAGATTTGCCAGCAGATTTCACAATGCCCTTTGATGCATTTTTAGCCTCAAGTAATTGACGCTCTTCAGAGACGCGCAAGCGGTGAATGAAAGACATGGGTTTAGTAACTGTTTCGGCATTTTTGTGAGGGCAAAGTTTAGTAAGTGAGGTTGAGCTAGGTAATTCCAAGTTGACGGAGAGCCTATCTGCCAACCGACCAATAGAGTCAATAAGATTTGGGTCTGTTCCAGGAATTACTTTTGCATGAACATAGCCGTTGAACAGTAACTCATTCCTAAGGTAGGAGAGACATTCAATCATAAGTTCAGTGGTGTGGTCTGGCGACCCTATAACACCTGAGGAAAGAAAGAGCCCCTCTATGTAATTTCTTTTATAGAAATCTACGGTGAGCTCTGCTAATTCCTGTGGTGTAAAGGTAGCCCGCTTGGTTTGTGCAGAGGATCTATTGACGCAGTAAGCACAGTCATAACAACAAGCATTAGAAAGCAAAACTTTTAGCAGCGTAATGCAGCGACCATCAGGGGTAAATGAGTGGCAACAGCCGGCCGCTGAGGCCATTCCTACCTTTCCTGCCTGCGGATCTCTGTCTACACCAGAAGAAGTGCACGCCGCGTCAAATTTGGCTGCATCTGCAAGTATGGTGAGTTTATCAAGAGTATCCATGGCAGTAACTTTCTACTTGAAAATAGAACGTCTGTTCGTATACTTAGACTATCACGAATGGGGAAGAAGTAAAGAAAAATCTAGAACAAATGTTTGTCATTTTAAAACCGCAGGAAGGATGTGAATGACGTGTGAAGGATGTATACTTTTCCCATCAGCAACTGCGGAAGGAATGGCCATGAGCATACAGAAAAACAGCTCTTCACCATGCCTTTCTCGCCCTGTGAATTTACAGATTCCCACCTACGCGTTGCGTGCATTAGAAGTTCTTGAAGATGCCGGATTTGAGGCGTGGATTGTAGGCGGCTGGGTGCGAGACGCCTTACGCGGCTCATTTGCTCATGACATTGACATCACAACATCGGCAACGTGGCAGCAGAGTAAAGCGGCTTTTGAGGCTGCAGACATTCCTGTGCATGAAACAGGTATTGCATATGGAACCGTTACTGCTGTTGTCGAAAAGCACCCTATTGAGGTCACAACGTATCGCTGTGACGGAGAATATCTTGATGGTCGTCGTCCTGATTCTGTGCAGTTTGTCTCTCGTATAGAGGAAGATCTTGCTCGTAGAGACTTCACTATTAATGCAATGGCATATCACCCAAAAAGGGGATTGCTTGATCTTTATTGCGGTCAAGAAGATTTATCTGCACGTGTAATTCGCGCTGTTGGGGAGCCTAAGGTTCGCTTTACAGAGGATGCTCTTCGCATGCTGCGTGCCTTGCGGTTTGCGTGCAGGCTCTCGTTTTCAATTGAGGAGAAGACACATCAGGCACTTACTGAGTGTGCGCTGCTACTCTCTCAGGTTGCATCTGAGCGCATTGGCTCGGAAGTGGCTCAAATTGTTGAGGCTGGCCATATTGCCCATGCTATCAAGCTGTGTTTTCCTGTTTTAGCGGTAGCAATTCCAGAGCTCTTACCACTGCAAAACTTTGATCAAAGAAGTCCGTATCATGCTTATGACGTGCTGGAGCATACTGCTCGAGTCTGCTCTGCAGCAGAGGCTCTTACAGCGGGGTGTGCTACTCCAGCTCTTAGGTGGGCGGCGCTTCTGCATGATATTGCAAAGCCAGAAATGTTTAGCATTGACGCAGATGGTAGAGGCCATTTTTACGGTCATCCAGAAAAAGGTGCGGTTGTAGCAAAGGCTCTGTTTAAGCGCTTAGCTTTATCGCAGCATTTGAGCAATGAAGTTTGTGCTCTTGTGGCGTTACATGACTACGATGTGGACGTTACAACCTCGTCACTCAGGCATATGATTGCTCTGTTGGCTGAGGCAAGTAAATCGGACGGCATTGCTCTTGCGTATGACCTTTTGACGTTAAAGCAGGCAGATGCCTTGGCAAAGGCAAATCCATATCGTAGCTACGCAGTAACGCTTGAGGCAATGAGGACCCTTCTCTTACATGAGGCAAAATGGGGAATTGCTCAGCGTCCACAAGAGATGTGCGTTTCGGGTGCAGAAATTATGGAAGTGCTCTCGCTTCAGCCAGGACCTGCTGTGGGCGTGTATCAACGTAAGCTCTTTGAGCTTTATTTAGCAGGTCAAGCGGAGAATAGAAAAGAAGATCTTCTCGCCATTCTTGCTCAGGGTAATTGGTAAAAATAATAAAGAGTGCCAGATTTAATCAATAAAAAAGTAAGGCCTTTGTATTTTTATAGGTTCGGTAAAACGGTATAGTAGGCATAAAAAATTATCAGAGAGGCGTCATTTTATATGACGGATAGTGTCGCATGGGGGAGTTCATGGGCGAGAAGCGCGATTATATTACGTTAGAAGTCATACATCACAATGCTTATGAACAGCAGCCTACAGAAGAACCCGAGACTCCAGCGCCTTCTAATTCTCATATTCGTGCCGAAGCTCGTACTAAGAAAAGTGCAGCTACACGTAAGCGCATTATGCACGAGACAACTAAGCTCATGCTTGCTCGTGGAAATACCAACTTCAAAATGAGTGAGATTTCTGATAGAGCTCGTCTTTCAAAGGGCGCACTGTATTACTACTTTTCTGATAGAGAGGCCCTTTTGCAGGCAATCTTTGACGAGAGCGTTGATGAGCTTGCAAAAGATATTGCGCATACCATTGGTAATAAGCCCGCCTCAAAAGAGACACTTCATGCAATCATCGCTCAACTTGCCGCTCATATTTTGCCTGACTCACCTTTGGTTTTGGCTTTAATTAACAAGCTTGCAAGCTCTGAGCAGGCACTTATTACCAACATTGAGGGACCACTTTCTCGTGTGGTTGTTCTTCTTGCTAATCAGCTTGAGATGGGAAAATTGCAAGGCTTTATTCGCCAGAGCGTTGATTCAAGACTTGCTGCCTGTTCTATCACGGGTGCATTGGTTCTCTCGGCTATTGGTCTGATGGGAGAACGTCACGGTGCGGAGGGTTCTGACGAGCTTGCACAGAATCTGCTCGATATGACACTTGCCGGCATTGGAATAGATGAGTAATAGACAAGTAATCATACGCGTTTTTGCATAATGCCAGTTTAATCATGCTATTTAAAGAGCGCCCTTGTGGTGCTCTTTTTACAATTTTCTTGACTGATCCTGCTCAAAAGTGTCTTTGGTGGGTATAGTAAGAGTGGTTGCGCGTAGAAGAACGCAAATATTCTGCATTTGCAGAGAAGCCATGCGTGAAAGGACAGTTCATGGCACACAAAAATTATTTGTTTACCTCGGAAAGTGTTACTGAGGGTCATCCAGACAAGGTTTGCGATCAGATTTCTGACGCAATTCTTGATGCAATCCTGGCAAAAGAGGCGGAGCTTGAAGAGCGTGGGTACGTTTCTCCAAGTGGTGTTCCTGCTTGCTTGGATAACGTTCGTTGTGCATGCGAGACCTTTGCTACTACAGGAACTATTGTGGTAGCAGGAGAAATTCGCACTCAATCCTACGTTGATGTTCAGGAGATTGTTCGTAACACCCTCAGAAATATTGGCTATGACCGCGCTAAGTATGGTTTTGACTGCGAGACCTGCGGTGTTTTGAGCCTTATCCATGAGCAGAGCCCCGATATTGCTCAGGGTGTTGACCAGTCTTATGACACACAAGCAGGACGTACCACTGACCCGCTTGATCTTATCGGCGCAGGCGATCAGGGCATGATGTTTGGTTTTGCCTCTGATGAGACTGATGTTCTGATGCCAATGCCAGCTTATCTGGCTCAGCGTCTGGCTCAGCGCCTCTCAGAGGTGCGTAAGTCTGGCGAGGTTGAGTATTTGCGTCCAGATGGCAAGACTCAGGTTACCGTTCGCTATGAGGACGAGAAACCCGTTGAGGTCACAGCTATTGTTGTCTCCACACAGCATGCTCCAGAGATTGAGGACATGTCCGTTATTAAGCAGGACATGATTGACCACGTTATTGCTCCTGTTATGGGTGAGGTCAACATTGCTTGGGACAACGCTGACATTTACGTCAATCCAACTGGTCGCTTTGTTGTTGGTGGACCTATGGGAGATACTGGACTTACCGGCAGAAAGATTATTGTTGATACCTACGGCGGCATGGGCCGTCATGGTGGCGGCGCTTTCTCCGGAAAGGACTGCACCAAGGTTGACCGCTCAGCAGCATATGCAGCTCGCTGGGTTGCTAAGAACGTTGTAGCAGCCGGTCTTGCAAAGAAGTGTGAAGTTCAGCTTGCCTACGCCATTGGTGTTTCTCATCCACTGTCTATCATGGTTGATACCTTTGGCACTGGCATTGTTGACGATGCTGTTATTGAGCAGGCTATCGAGAAGGTCTTTGATCTTCGTCCTGGTGCCATTATCAGAGATCTTAAGCTGCGCCGTCCTATCTTCTCTAAGACAGCAGCATACGGACACTTTGGCCGCAAAGACCCAGACTTCACATGGGAAGCAACTGATCGTGTTCAGGAGCTTAAGGACGCAGTTTCTGCAATTCAGGCATAACGTTTTTACAAGGTAATCTTGTACAACCTCATAGAACCTTCTTCCAGCACCACCTCAAAACCTGGGGTGGTGTCTGTTATTTGTGTGATACCTCTGAAGGTTCCAGGTTTGTAAGTACTGGTAACAGCGTTGGAGTAATCAACAACGTTGTTCAGAATAAGGACATACTGCACGTTAAGGTCGCGTGCCGTCTGAAGTACCTCAGGGTCGCTGGCAATGCGATTAAGACGTTTGCGAAGAATTGCGCTTGCAGGACGTTCTGAGGCGTCATAGCCGTTAGGGAAGCGCCAGAGCACGTGAAGGTCGTTAGTGCCATATGCCCAGAGGCTGCCATCTTGAGGTAGGTTGGCAATAACGGCACCCGCAGGAACGGTAAGCTCTACGCGGCGCAAAAACTCAAGTTCCTCTGATGTCAAAATGTAGTGATCACCATAGGCCTTCTCGGAAGCTTGTTTAAACGCAAGAGCAGCAGGAATTGGCTCTTCCGATTTAAGGTTTGGCATAGGGACCACATAGTTGAGCACAACTACGCACACTATAATTGCACCAACAATCAGAGGTTTAGCCAAAACGTTGCAAAAGACGCAGGTCTGAACCTTAGTTTGAGCCTGATTTTGGCGCTGAGCAATTTTTTCTCGCCAAGAGGCAAATGTTTCCAATGCAGCTTCGGCAAGGGTTGCTAGGCCAAGCGCTGCCAGCGGAATTGCCATAATGACGCAGCTGGCGGCAATGCGGAATGGATCGGTATACCAAAATCCTGAGAGATATCCCTTGAGCGGAACATCAAACGTAATAATAAAAATGCAGAGAATGGACAGGTACATAAAGGCAGATACCATCCAGCGAGCTTGCTTATGCTTGAATGTCCACACAGCACCTACCAGCACGCAGATTGAAAGTACCGGTTGCGGAGAAACAAGCTCTCCACCTGCGTAGGACTGTCCAATAAAGTCCATACCAAGGGCGTGCAAAATAGCATCTTGCAAGCTTGAGTAGGCGCTCCACCAGAAGTTGAGCGCTACGCCTCGGACAATCAAAACGTAGTAGAAAACAGACCAAATAACCAGCGCAAAGATAAAGAATACGTATGCCAGCGTGACAGGCTTGATTTGTTTTCCAAAGAGAACAACTCTGCGTTTTGACTCTCCAATACGTGCAAAACTCCAAGGTAAAAGCACAACAATTGACGAGAAAATCGTGGAAGGGTGCAAGATAAAGAGGGTAATGCAGCCAAGAATAAAAATGGTAATAAGCCAGATAAGATCGTGTTTTGGTGTCTTTGAGCGAGCCA
>CAUTGQ010000010.1:0-17562 GCA_963538075.1 uncultured Atopobiaceae bacterium | reverse complement strand
TAAGAAGCTGAAAGTCCTTAACCAGCGCAAATACAACCTGAACAGGAGTTGGAACAAGGTAATTTGGAATAATTCCTGCAACAATAACAAGCTGCCAAAGCACAAGAAAAGAAGTAAGGGATATGGCTTGCAATGCAAACTGAGAAAGTTTTTTCATATGCCCTCCTTCTTGTAGTGCGTAAGGACGGCATTGGCTCCCTACGCTGGCATTACCCAGATCAGGTTAATGGGTCGCAACATACGGTGCTGCCTCTCAGCCGGGCCATTTCCCAGCTCCCCGTTACAATTATTATAGCGCGGTCGTCTCTAACATCAAATAAATAGTTAAACAATCCCCTAAAGCCGCGTGCTCCTACCCAACAAAACTAACCCAAAAGCTCCTTAAGTCCCAGCTTATCCGCCTCAGTAATTTGACGTACAACTTTTGCTGGAGATCCAACAACAAGAGAATTATCTGGAATATCTTTAGTGACTAGGCTATTAGCACCAATAACACAGTTGTTGCCAATAGTTACACCAGGAAGCACCGTTACATTTCCACCAAACCAGCAGTTATCCCCTACCGTAATAGGTAAAGCTCGCTCATACCAAGCGTTTCTCTCCTCGGCATCTAAAGGATGCTGAACGGTGTACGCCTTAAATTGGGGCCCTACAAAACTATGAGCACCAAAGGTAATAGGCGCACAATCCATTAGGTATGCACCGTGGTTAATAAAGCTGTGTGGACCAATCTTGATGTTGAAGCCATAGTCAACATGAAAAGGAGAAACTGCTGCGCTTCCCTCTCCCAATTCGCCGAGAAGTTCGGTCAAAATCTGACGACACTTTTCTTTATCGCTTGGGCGAGTCTGGTTAAACTCCCAGGCAAGATCCTTAGCACGCCAAAAAGCTGCGCTTTGTTCTGCATCAGCTTCACCACCGCACCACTCACCAGCGCTCATACGCTCAAGCTTTGATTTCTTATTTTCTGAATTGGCGGTGGTCTGCTTTGGATCAATATCGTACATAGCTAACTCCTTGTGCTTCTTTATGTAACAACAAGAAGTGTAATAAAAGAAGAGCCCCTGACGAGGCTCTTCTCAGCTAGTTTAAAGTTCTTGTAACCAACTACATTGCATCATAAACATTTACCCACTTAAGCAGGAACTCTGTTTCTTTTACACGACCGCGAGCAAGCTCTGCTGCAGCAATAATGCCAAGCCATTCGTTTACATACTGACGCGTGCAGCCTTGCTTGGTGCAATAAAGATTGATGTACTTCTCGGCAAGTTCCTCATCACCATGAAGAAGCAGGTGCAGGTAAGTTGTAGCGCAGTCTGCAGCGCCATTACCCTGTGTTGCGTGGGCCCAGTCAAGAATTACTGGAGCGCCATCCTCGTTGAGAATAACGTTGGAAGGAACAAAGTCACCGTGGCAGACCTTAGTGTGAGGCTTCATACCGTCAAGCTTAAGCAGAAGCTCATACCTTGTAGCCTCATCAAGAATATCTGGAATACTGTTAATCATTCGGGTGAATTTGTCTTTTTGACGAGTAAGAAGTGGTGCCTTATGAGCGTGAATAGCCAGCTCAATATCAACAAACTTATTGAGGTACTCATCCTCTTTTTCTGGATGCTCCTCAATCAGCTGCCTAATTGTTTTGCCTTCAACTTTTCTGGTTGAAACAGCCCAGCAATTACCAACCTTACTGATCTCTGCAAGAGCTGGAACGTTAATACCGGCCTGTTCAGCACGAGTGAGGTTTAAAGCCTCATTCAGAATATCAGCAGAAGGCTTACTTCCGCTGAACACCTTAACGACTGTGTCTCCGTTGTCGTACACAACTTTGTTATTACGCTCGACAATTACCTTTTTATCAGCTTTGAGCTCCATAACAACCTCCAATAAGGTACTCATGCGGATACTCACTATACACCTAGTAGTATTGTCGTTCTTCTCTAACTTCTCCTGGCGAGAAGAACACTCTTATTGGTTAAACGGTTGGCAAATTCGGCGAACGTAAACATCCCCAGTTAAAACTAGAAATTGTCCTTCTAACAAAGATCCCCCACTTTCTATGAAAGTGGGGGATCTGCATACAAGGTGAATGTATGTTACTTACTGCTCTTTACGAGTGCGAGCATATGCTCCAACACCAACAAAGCCAGCACCAACTGTAGCAAACGCAACCATAGCTACAACACTTGCATCGCCTGTATCAGGTGTGCGGTGCTTACGCTTCTTACCAGGCTTCTCTGGAGTTGGAGTTGGGGTAACTGGAGTCTCGGTGTTGGTAATGGTAAAGCCATTAACCATATCACCAGTTATCTCAGAAGTGTAACCCTCAATAGCATCCTCAGAAACGGTGTAAGCAATGACGTGATTATCTGCTGCGTAAAGATTTACACCAACAAATGAACCGGTCCAATTGTTTGCCTCAGAAAGGACAAGGGTCTGACCAGTGTCAACACCATCAGCAAGCAGGTGAACGGTTACAGAATCCTTCTTTGTACCATTCCAAACCTTGGTTACTGGAACATCGCGAGTTACAGGAGCATCGGCCTTATTGGTTAAGGTAGTAACGTTACCGTTAATCTCAGGAGTCTGAGCAGTCCAACCAGTTGGAGCAGACTCCTCAAAGGTCAAAGTTACATTGTCAGGAAGTCCGGTAAAGGTGTGCTCCCAGTTATTAGCTGCAGAAAGCTCAACGGAGTCAACGCGATAACCATCAGCAACAAGATAAACAGTGAGCTTCTCTGGAATAACTGCGTCTGGATTTGCAGAAGTATCCCAAACCTTCTTAACAGTTACATCCTGAGTGCCCTCTTCACCGGTAATAACGGTACCGTTGGAACCAATACCGCCACCACGCTGTGCAGTGTTGCCATAAATGAGCAACTTAGCCTTATTCTGTGCAGCATTAATTGACTCGTGGCGTGGGTTGGATTCAAGTGCGAGCATATCGGTATTGTTGACGATATTGCTTACCTCTTCAGTGGTGTGACGTGCAGCAGCTGGATCTGCATCACCAACGATGGAAGGAAGGTTGATAGTAACAGCACCGTCCTTTGTCCAGTGAGCAGAAGCACCACCAAGCATGTAATCAGAAATAGTTGCACCGCCGCTATAACCTGCGCCGCGAACAGTAGCAATCTCATCGGCGGCACCATTTGCGGTGTTATTGAAGAAAGCTACACCGTTCTTAGAATGGAACTCTGCATCACCAGTTGGACAGAACCATGCGCCGCCACCAATAACTGTTGCAGTGTTGTCCTTAATAAGGGCGTTGTTGATATGAAGGACATAAGGAACAGAAGCAACGTAAACTGCGCCACCCTGATCATTTGCTGTGTTATTGATAATTTCGCCAGCATTAAGAGTTGCATTAGCAGATGCAATATAAATACCAGCACCAACACCCTTATCACCAAGCTGGTTGGTGTCATTACTGGTGGCCTTGTTTCCGTCAATAGAACCACCGTTCATGGTGAAGCCAGCACGGTAGATATTTGGCCAGTTATTCCATGGTGCAGCAGCATTTGAATATGGCATCTTACGATTACCAGCAACGCCTACAAACTGGTCATACGTAGCTACACCGCCACCAGCAATGCCAGCAGTATTGTTCTTGATGATGCCGTTGTTCATTACAACGTTGCCGTTCCAGGCTACATAGATACCGCCACCAGACTCAGAAGCAACATTATTAGTAATAGAGCCGCCGTTGAAGGTAAAGTCTGCCTTTGACTTAGAGTCGCCATAGTAAACATTACCTGCATACACATAGACGCCCGCACCGTCAACAGACTTGTTATTAGTGATATATCCACCACCCATAGTGGCTGTTGTTGTCTCACCATTCGGATTCAAAGCATAGAGCATCAGACCACCAGAGGAATTAATGGTAGAAGCATTGCCACCAGTGATGGTTCCGCCAGTCATAGTGAAATCAGCATTTTTTACCAAAACGCTACCAGAGTACTGATTGGTAAGAGTGGTGTTCTGAATAGTACCGTCACGAAGCTCACCCGTTGCACCATTTGCAACAGTGACTGCACCACCAAGAGCATTGTCAACCGTGCTGTCCTGAATGGTGCCGCCGGCCATAACAAACTTTGCACCAGCACCAGTGGTAAGAACTACGCCGTTATTTCCAGGTGTAGGTTTTGCCTTACCGTTTTTAATAACGCCACGAAGCAAGGTAAAGCTACCACGGTTCTCAACGGCAAATGAAGTGTTGTTGCCATCAATGGTGGCACCATCAAGAGTAACTGCGCCGCCAGAAGCAATCTTGAACATATAGAAATTAGAGCCGGTCATGGCACTTGTGATAGTTCCAGTACCCATCAGCCTAATGTTCTTATTAGCTGGAACCTGGACTGGAGCAGTAATGGTAAAGTCTGCATTTACCTGAACGATAGTCTGCGAACCATCTGCTGGAGCAGCAGCAATAGCAGCCAGCAGCTCAGCCTCTGAGGTAACAGGGGTGGTGTCTGCGAGTGCTTGCTTTGCAAGTCCTCCAACAAGCGAAAGCGCTAGCACAAATGTAGCGACGATCGCCATGCTCCAACGTGAAAGCCTTTTCATGGCAAAACTCCTTGCGCTTAGGGAGCTTGTAGTGACAAAACAATAAAACAATTAATATAAAACCGTAAAACAGTGCAACTTTAGCGTACTTTACTCTTCTTTGTCTAGCTGTTCAGGCTCTTCCGGACGATGTTTTAGGCGATCGTATTCTTCTTCGGTCAAAACATCTTCAATTCGCAGGTTAACACCAGAAACTTCAAGGCCTGTCATACCGGTGATTTTCTCGACAATAGTATGTTTAACGTCTTCAAAAATCTGAGGTGCATAAGAACCATATTTAATAAGAACAGACACGGTAACAATTAGCGAACTATCAGGCTGCACTTCAACAGTGACACCTTTAGCCGTATCAGATGCACCAAGTACATCTTGAACCCTGTTAAGCCAGTTTCCACGAGCACCCACCACGTTAGGGACATCACGAAGAGCCAACGAGACGATCTTCTCGACAACTCCACCAGAAAACGTTAGGGAATCTGCATCCTCAAGATCTGCATCGGAGGGAACATCTGTTGTTTCTTCTGCAGGAACAATTTCTTCAGAGGTGGTCTCTTGCGAATTAGTAAGCTCTTCTGCCACAGCTCTCTCCTATCTAATTTCTATCCGTAAATAAGGAACGAATCTTTGCCAAAATTGTTGCCTTTCCGTCAAAGATCTGACCAATGGCAACTCCTACCAGTACAAACAATGCAACAACCAGCATTTTAAAAAGGCCAAACGTAAACAAAAAAATTGCAAACAAGAGGCCCAAAAATCCACCAATAATGGCACCTGGATGGCCAACGACATATTTTTTGCACTGTTCTTGCATCTTTTGGAAGAAGCTTTTATCCATTGTCTTTGACCTCCTTTGCGTCTGGCTCTGAAATGCTCAATCGAATGTCTTGACCAGTCTGCTGCGCAGAAGCCTGATTGGAAGGCTGTTCATACGTTTGCTCTTCTACAATCTCTGGTTCTGGCACAATCTCTTTTGACTGAGACGAATACACACCTTCTTCATCTTTTGGCGAGAAGGAACTTGGCTTGACAAAAGAAAGATTGATGCTAGAAACACAAGGTCCGCACACGATAGCAAGACCAGACTGAAGAGCGTTATAGAACTCAGAGCCCTTTGCAGTGACATCAACAGGCTCTTTAGGGAGAATATCAATCTGTACAGCTACAGAATTATTTTTAGAAATCTGCACGTTAACACGGTGAGCTAAGCACGTTCCGTCTTCTTCAATGATATGTGCTGCCTGAGAAGAAATGGCATCTTTAGTGACGGAGATTGTTCCGCCCTCAACAGTGGCTACCGTGAGTTTTACTGTTTTTCTAATAAAGAGAGCTCTAAACAACACCACAACAAGGCCAAAGATGCTAATAGCCGCACAAGCGTTAAGCGCAATAAGGTATGGCTTGGTGAACAAGAGGTTAGTTGCCTGATGTGTCCAAGGACCAAACCACGTTAAGGCAAGAGCTAAAAATACAAAGGCACTTGCAAGAACATAGAGTATGTAGCAAAAACGCTTGAAGCCGCTCATGGCACCTCCACTTTCTTTTATATAAACAGTTTAACCCCAATACCGGACAAAAAGAGAATATAAAAACTGCCTCCCGGCGGAAGGCAGTTTTTAGTCTGTATATACCGTTAGCAGAAAACGAACTTAAGCGTTCTTCATAACAACGGAGCGAACAACTCCCGCCGCGTCATCACAGGAATCCAGAACAGTCTCCATGCGGTCAAAAATACGAAGCCAAGCAACCGTGTGGCGACCAGGCATTTCATCACGGAACAAACGAGAGAGTGCGTTGTGGTAAATAAGGTCTCCCTCGTCCTCAACGTGACCAACGGCAATGGCCTTCTCCATAACGGTAGAATCTTTCTTGTAATCGCTCAAAACACTCAGCATCTCCTGGACCGTCTTGCATGCGCGAAGGGTAAGTTCAGCAAGCTGCATAGCCTCTTTACGAGTGTCGTCAACGTTAAAGAGATCAAGACGCTCTGCAACAGAATTCATTCCGTCAACAATGTCATCAAGACGAAGAGCCAAATCGGAGATGTCCTCGCGCTCAAATGGAGTGACAAAGGAAGCGTAAAGCTCCTTCATAATGTGCTGGACCTTCTCGTCACACTCGCGCTCGTAAACCTTCATCTGAGGAATACGCGCGGCAGTCTCAGGATAGCCTTCCATAATGACCGCATACTCTTCAGCGGTTTCTACAATTTTGTCGCCAAACTCGCGGAACATGGTGTAGAAGACGTCCTCTTTTGGCTTACCTAGCATGAATCCTCCAATAAAGTTGAGTGGTTCAATAGAACTCGTAAAAGACAGTTATACGTACTTAGAAAATCATCAGGAACAGTTTTGCAAAAAGAAAGCCAATAAGTCCGCAGCCAGGGAAAGTAAACACCCATGCTGCAACCATTTCTTTTGCAACACCCCAGTTAACTGAACGAATATTTTTTGCAGCACCCGCACCCATCATGGCGGTCATTTTTGTATGAGTTGTTGAAACAGGAAGTCCGGTTAGCGTGGAAAGCAGCAAAGATGCAGATGCCGAGAAGGACGCGGCAAAGCCCTGATAACGCTCAAGCTTTACCATTTCCATTCCGACTTTTTTAATAATCTTTCTTCCGCCAATCGCAGTACCGATAGACATAAGAGCAGCACACAGTACCTGCAGCCAGAGCGGGAACACATCTGCACCAGCAGCTCCATGACCTGCGGAAAGTGCAATTGCAAGCATGGCAATGGACATGAACTTCTGACCGTCCTGTGCACCGTGCATAGCTGCAACAAAGGCCGAGCCAACAACCTGCAAGTGACCAAACATTTCATCAGCGCGCTGTCGATCAACATTTACGCAAAGCTTGTTGATTGCCTTAACAATGATCCAACCAGCAGCAAAGCCTAGCGTGGTTGAGAAGAGCAGACCAATTAAAACCTTGCTCCACTCGCCCCAGTTAACTGCGCCAAAATCACCATGAATTGCAAGTGCTGCACCGGTAAGGCCAGCAATGAGTGCATGCGACTCAGAAGTTGGAATACCTAAAGCCCAAGCTCCTACTGCCCAGGTAACAATACCCACACAGCCTGCAGCAAGAGCAACAAGAGCCTCATGGTTGTTGCTACCAAAGTCAACCATGCCCAAGATTGTGTCTGCAACTGCAGTTGAAATGAGGCACATAGCCACCAAACCAACAAAGTTGCATACAACACTCATGATAATTGCATGGTTAACTTTAATTGAACGAGTTCCAACAGCCTCTGCAATAGCATTAGCCGCATCGGTTGCACCATTTACAAAGATGCATCCAAAAACAAGGACAATGACGAGGGCCAAAAACGGATTGGCAACCAACATCTCAAAAAAGTGTCCGAGGGTTATCATTCGGTACCTTTCAAACCACTTTCATAACGGGACAATGATAATCGAAATATCGTTCAATTATGTTTAAAACATTCGAATAGCTAAATAAGCGCAAGTTGTTTCTTACGCCCTGCCTTCCCTCTTATGAAAAATGTAAACTGACCCAGGAGAGCTACCGAGTTAACCCAGAAGAGTTGCCTCTAAAGGACACCTCAGGTTACTAGGCAAGCTTTTTGATAATAGCTGCAGTAATTCTGGCAGAGCGCTCAGAAGCCTCACGCTCAAACGTCAAATAATCAACGCTTGAAGTAGTGCCAGGCTTATCGGACATAAGCCTAATCACCACAAACGGTGTGTGGTTAAGCCAAGCAACCTGAGCAATTGAGGCGCCCTCCATCTCGCAACAGTCAGCACCAAACGTTGTGTAGATGTGGTCTGCTAACTCTGATGAACTTACAAACTGATCTCCTGAAGCAACGCGGCCAGAAATGACCTGCAGTTGAGGAGCTACTTCTTTGGCCGAAGCAAGAGCATGTTCAACAAGACCCTCATCTGCTGTAAACGAGAAGACCGGAAGGCCTGGAATTTGACCAGCAGCAAAATTGAGAGGACCAACGTTCATATCGTGTTGAACCAAATCGGAAGAGATAACAATATCTCCTACCTGAAGCTCAGGGTTAAGTAGTCCAGCAATACCAGTGTTAATGACATGGGTAACAGCAAAGGTATCAATCAAAATCTGTGTACAAGCAGCAGCATTAACTTTGCCAATTCCTGACTGAACAACAACTACAGGGACTTCTCCTAAAAGGCCTTCAACAAATTGCATACGAGCCTGCTCATAGGTGCGCTCAATAGTCATCTGTTCTTTAAGCAATGCAACCTCAGGCTCCATGGCTCCAATAATGCCAATTTTCATGTTAGGCTCCTACTCCTGCTAGCCAACTGGAACCAGCCAGGGCTCGTACAATTTTGTCTCGTACACTCATTTCACTTGCGTCATCTTTAATGTGGACATGAATGACCACCTTGATGCCTGTCTCAGCAATGCTTGATGCTTCAACTTCAATAGGAAGTGTTCTATCCAGCTGAGGCGCAGCTACCTCTTTAATAATTTCTGTAATTTCTTGTGTTACAGCATTTAGTTCAACAGTTGGCTTAAGCACTATATTGATGGGAACCTCAGTTACATCCCATCTTGTACGATGTACCAGTGCGGTTTTATTGAGAACAGAGTTAGGGATAATATCCACTTTACCGCCGCGGTCGCGCACAATAGTAGAGCGCCAGTTCATGTCAATGACCTCGCCGGAAACGTTTCCAATGCTTACCTGATCTCCTGGCTTAACTACACCTCCCAGCATGAGGCCCAATCCACCCACCAGGTTAGAAATGGTATCCTGCAGGCCAAAAGACAAGGCGATGGAGGTAACTCCCAAAGCAGTCACAAACGCCGTTGGCTGAATGCCAAAAACAGGCTGCAATACCGCGAGAATAGCAAACGCCCAGATGATTCCTCGGATTATGTTGACAAAGATAGATGCCGACGGCAGTTTAGATGAATCCAAAGCCTTTCTTGAGAGCTTTATTGCAAAATGCTCAATCAAAAACGCAATGAAAAACACAACTACAAAGGTAACTACCCTAAAAATAAAATCTTGTGGAGTGAGGCCCAAAATCAAGCCGTCATGCATCAACATCATGGCTATCCCTCAATTTTGACTATCGGAGCAAAGCCCTTCATGAGCTTCTTTGTCTTATTAGTACGCGTAAACTTGACCTCAATGGTATCGCCCTGAACTGCTAAAACAACGCCTGGACCAAAGGTCTTGTGAGACACCTGATCTCCCACGGCAAAACTTGCAGAAGCGCGCGCTGGGTCCTTTTGAATAGGAGCTGGACGTGGGGCCGAGGCACCACCAGTAGAGCGCGTACGAGAACCAAAAACGTTTCCACCATAAACTTCTGAACCACGGCCAGAGCCAAAGGTGCCATGACGGTCTCCACGCTTTGCCCAGCCAACACCAGAAAAGCCCGCGGAACCAACACCAATAGCTTTAACGTGCTCCTGAGGAATCTCCCCCACAAAACGCGATACGGGATTAGCCTGAACAGAGCCGTAAGTTCTTCTCGTAGACGCATATGTCAAATACAAGCGTTTGCGCGCACGAGTAATAGCAACGTAGGCAAGCCTGCGCTCTTCTTCTAACTGAGCTGCTTCTGCCTCGTAATTTGCATGAGGGAAGATTCCCTCCTCCATGCCAGCAACAAATACTGCTGGGAACTCCAAACCCTTTGCAGCGTGAATGGTCATGAGTGTTACCGCAGAGGTAGAACCATCCAAACTGTCAAGGTCAGAACGAAGCGCCAGCCATTCCATAAATGCCGGGAGCTTCTCAGCAGCAACCTGCGGATGTAGAGCTTCTTCCTGAGGTGCAGAATCTGGCTCAACAGCAACACCAGCAAGCGCGCCGGTAGCAGCATCAAAGCCTGCCGCACTCAGCGAGGCAGCATCTTGTGCGTCAAGCGCTCCTGCTTCCCTTAGTTGCTGCAAGCTCTCAAGTGTTTCTTCAACATCGTCGTGAGACTCGTCAAACTCTGCCGCAACGCCAAAGAACTCTCGAATGTTCTCGATACGTCCATCAGCCTCAATGGTATGCTCGGCCTCAAGTGCACGAATAAGACCTGAGCGATCAACAATTGCCTCAACTACCTCATCAAGCTCGCCGTCAATATGACGGCCGTGCTCAATAGCTGACGTAAACTCTACCAGCGCATTTCTCACCTTTGCGGTAAGAAGGCTCTCCTCCATCACACATGCTTCACATGCCGAGAAGAACGACAGGCCGTTATATAGTGCGTACGTCTGAATCTTCTGAATGCTTGTTGCACCGATACCGCGGCGAGGCGTGTTGATAACGCGCAGCGCAGCCATATCATCATCGGGGTTTACAACAACCTTAAGGTAGGCCATAACGTCTCTGATCTCTGCACGATCAAAGAATCGAGTGCCGCCCACAATCTTGTAAGGAACACCTGCTCTGAGCAGCATATCTTCAAGAATACGAGACTGCGCATTAGTACGATAGAACACGGCAATGTTGTCGTATGACGTGCCCTTATCGTGAAGCTTTTCTATCTCAGAGCCAATCCAGGCGCCCTCATCACGCTCATCAGATGCCTGATACACCTGGATTTTCTCGCCATCTCCTTCATCGGTGAAGAGGCGCTTTGGCTTACGGTGAGAGTTGTGCGCAACAACAGCGTTAGCAGCAGCCAAGATATGGCCCGTTGAGCGGTAGTTTTGCTCTAGCTTGACAACAACTGCTTCCTCATAGTCTTTCTCGAACGCCAAGATGTTTTTGATGTCTGCACCACGCCACGAATAAATGGACTGGTCATCATCGCCAACAACCATAAGATTGCGATACTTGGATGCCAAAAGCTTGGTAATTGCATACTGGACGCCGTTGGTATCCTGATACTCGTCAACGTTGATATAACGGAAACGCTCCTGGTACTTAGCAAGCACATCAGGGTACTTGGAGAGCAGCTCAAATGCCTTTATGAGGAGGTCATCAAAGTCCATAGCATTAGCTTTGTCCAGACGCGTCTGGAGCGTACGATACACACGAGCCACCACGTGATCCATAGGACTTGCTGCCTGAGCCTCTACATCATCAGGGTACAGAAGTGCGTTCTTAGCAGCAGAAATCTTAGAGCGGATGGAGTTGAGTGGGAACTGACGAACATCAATATCTAAATCAGACAGAATGGTTTTTACCAGGCGCTTTGAATCGTCATCATCATAGATGGCAAAATTGGAGCCATAACCAAGACGCTCGCCATCTTCTCTGAGAAGACGAACACACATAGCGTGGAACGTGCAGACCCACATGCCACGAATGTTATTGGGCAGCAGTGCCTCAAGACGCTCGCGCATCTCCGCTGCAGCCTTATTAGTAAACGTAATAGCAAGAATCTGCCAGGGACGAACTCCCTCGTCAGCAATCATGTGCGCAATTCTAAACGTCAAAACACGCGTCTTACCCGAGCCAGCTCCTGCAAGAACCAACAGAGGTCCCTGAGTTGTCATAACCGCCTGATGCTGGGCAGGATTTAAACCTTCAAGATCAATCTGCATTGCGCCATCCTTGTGTCAATCATTCTTAGACTAAAAGTGTACCCCGATAACCGGACATTAATTGCGCCACTTTGCTTCCACTCCACAATTAAAAAAACCGGCCCTCAAAAGAAGACCGGTTTATCTGTAAGAACGTGTCTATCGGATCCATACTCACGTATAGCGAGAAGACCTTCTAGCCCAAACGCTTGACTTAGTTCATGGAGTTTGTCTGGCGGCTCTTTGCGCGCGCAACAACAGCCAGTGCAATCACGCCACCTGCGACACATGCCATAACAATGGCGCTGAGCGTGTGGTTCTCGTCACCTGTGTAAGGAAGTGCAGGACCGCCATAGTATGGGATAGCTGCTGGATTTGGAGCGCCTGGGAAGCTTGGAGCAAGAGGACCACCAGGGGTACCTGGAGTGCTTGGGGTGCTAGGGTTTTCTGGAGTAGCAGGGTTCTCTGGGGTAACAGGAGCAACTGGCTCTGGCTCCCACTCTGCAACAAGAACGACCTTAGGAGTGGTGGTGGTAAGGGTTACCTGATCTCCTGCCTGGTAGGTAGTACCGTCAAGCTTCCAACCCTTAAAGACATAACCGTCACGAGTTGGAACGGTTGCAGAAACAGTCTCATTCTTAGGATCAGTGAGTGAGTCAGCGGTGTTGCTATCAATACCAAAGTAACCGCTCTGTGCTGCAGGAGCACCAGTACCGCCGTTTGCGTCGTAGCTGAGCTCATACTCCTGGTTCCAAACAGCAGTCAGGGTATAAGGGCTTCTCATGTTAAAGACCGTAGTCTCAGAAACATAGCGCTTATCGCCAGCTGGGTTGTTGTTTGCATCTGCAGGAACAGCAGAAGCACCAACATAGCGGAAGTGGTTATCAACGTAAGAACGCTTCCAGAACTCAAACTTATAGCCGTCGCGGACAGGCAGGTCCTCAATGATGTTGTATTCAGCAAAGCCGTAAGTGCGAGGATTATTTGGAGTCTTGGACTCTGTATAAGTTGCGTTGCCGTAGATGGTGCCGCCATTTGCATCATAAATGAGCTGGTTAACTGCAGATGGTGTTGGAGAAGGTGTAGGAGTTGGGGTGGTCTCTGCAGGAATAACGTGGATGTGATAGCCAACCCACATGAGGTGAGTGGTGTTACCACCAACGTTAGCAGGGTCCGTTGAATCTCCCTGCATGGTAACAAGGAAGAATGCGGTAACAGGCTGGTTAGCAGGAGTTACCTTACGACCAGTGAACTCAAAATAGAACTGACCACCGTTGTTAGTAACAGTGTTGCTGTTTCCGTAGAAAGCATACGTAAAGTCATAGTCAGTAGCAGGGAGCTCAGGATAAGCGCCCGCGGTGACCAGAGTAGTGGTTACACCAAAAGGAGCAAAACCAGGACGAGTAGTGGTGTAGTGAGAATACGCACCGGTGTCTCTAATGGTCTGACCAACGCGAACGACAATCTCACCATACTGACCAGGGACAGGGGTCTGGTGGCCAGAATGCTGAGGGTTATCTGTAAGGACCCTGGATGTATCGGCATTACCGTCAGCCGAGAAAACAGAAACCTTTACACCTGGTGTAGATGTATCAATACTGTCTGCAAACGCAAGTTTTGGTGCAGAAACAGTAAGAACTGCTACAAGCGCAAGCGCAAGCGTGCACGCAATTCTCTGAAGCGTCTTAATGTGGCGCATAAATCCTCCTGAAACTATTACAAGTAATTACTTACTCTTACGACCAAAAATCAGCCGTAAGAGCATAGAGGACAAGGCAATTCTTAGTAAATGAGCCAAGAGAGATTACATATATCTTTCATAGGTTTTCCACGCTTTTTCCATATGTTTCGCGCATAAAAAAGCGCGGCGAGAAACTCACCGCGCGTAAATGCATAAGTAGTAATGCTTGTAAGTCAAAACTACTTAACAAGCAGGAAGTATGCAATAACAGCAATACCCAAAATAATACGGTACACACCAAAAGGCTTGAAATCGTGCTTTCGGACATAGCCCATAAGTGCGCGAACCATAGCCAGTGAAACAATAAAGGCTACCAGGCAACCTACACCCAAAATAACTGCCTCGGGAACGGTAAAGGTGTTGCCCTTCATAAAATAGCGCACAAGCCTCAAAGCAGAAGCTCCGGCCATAGTAGGAATGGCCAGGAAGAACGTGAACTCAGCAGCCACTGCCCTCGAGCAACCAAGTGCTAAACCGCCCAAAATGGTTGCACCAGATCTTGAAGTACCTGGAACAATTGCAAGTACCTGGAACACGCCAATGCCAAGCGCGGTTTTCCAATCCAGATTGTCAATGTCTTGTACGCGGGCCAGGTTATCAGCAGAGGGGGCCTTAAGGGATGCTGCAGCATCTGGGCTCATGTGCTTGCCTCGAGGCGCCTCAACCTTTACTGCTGCAGCGACCTTCTCGCGATGGAGCTCAAGCAGGATAAAGATGATGCCGTAGAAAATAAGAGTTGCAGCAATAACAAAGGGGCTTCCAAGATGCTCTTCAATGAAGTCATTGAGCGGCAGGCCAATTGCCGCAGCAGGAACGCAGCTGACTACCACTTTTGCCCAGAGTTTCCAGGTAGAGCGCTTCTCGTCCTTGGATTTCTTTGGCGAGAAGGGATTGAGCTTGTGGAAAAATCCCACGCATACTGCAAGAATTGCACCAAGCTGAATAACTACCAGGAACATATTCCAAAAGTCTTCAGAAACATTGAGTGGTAAAAACTGATTGAGCAGCAGCATATGGCCTGTTGATGAGATAGGTAACCACTCGGTAATACCCTCAACCACGCCAAATAACGCTGATTTAAGCGCTTCAATCCACAAAATTGCCGACTCCACTGAAACCTCCTTGGGGACTGATTACGAACCTATTGTACGCAATCCGTTCGCCCTTTCTTTTCCTACCGTTCACGGTTTTACCTAACGACTTTACTACTTTAAAAGTGCCTTGTTTTCTGCAAAGTTGGCATTTAGAACCAAAAACAAGTAGAATTGACACCCTCGCACGAGCGGAGAGAAGCGATTATGCGTATTTTTGAGGTCAAGTGTTATCTGACCTTGCGCTTGAAGCCAGTAATGAGCGGATGGCACTAACTGCGTACTAATCGGAAGCCCCCAATCGCGGAGGTCGATTTGAACAAATATATGCGTCACAGACGCTTACCTTCATGCTCTACCCTTATGACAGCACTCCTTGCAGCAGTGCTTGTTGTTAATACCTTTTTGTTTGGCGTCTCAAGAGCTCAGGCAGAGACTCTTGAAGAGCTCCAGGCCAAGGTAGAGCAAACCAATTCTGATTACGATGCCGCCAATCAGCGTGTAGCTGAGCTGCAAAAACAGATTGCAGATAATGAGGCGCGTATTGCAGAGATTGAACAGCAACTCCCAGAGCAGCGTCTAAAAGCTGCAGAGTCTATTAGGGCAATGTATCGCATGCAGCAGGGCTCCATGGGAATTATTGATTTGCTTTTATCGGCAGATAACTTTAATGATCTGATTGCTGTTATTCAGTATCTTGAGATTATCCAGAACAAAAATTCAGATGCTATCAACCACCTGGTTGACCTTAGTAAAGAGCTTTCTGAGACTCAGTCATCTTTAAATGCACAGATGGCAGAAGCAGAGGAGCAGAAGAAGGCTGCCGAGGATGCTATGAATGCAGCAATTGCAACAAGAGAGCAATTGCAGGCAGAACAGGCTCAACAGGCAGCAGCAGAAGCAGCTGCTGCAGAAGAAGCACTAAAAGAGGCTTCTACTGAGACCACCTTTACCAACGCTTCTGGTAATACCACTGAAGTCACCACCCCATCAACTCCTTCAGCTCAAAATGTTGATTGGTCAAGCGATAAGACCAACTTTGTAAGCAGCTGGGGCGCTCGAATTGACGCCTATCTTGCTGGCTCCCCTCTTGCTGGCTACGGCTCAACCTTTGCCGAGGCTGCATGGGCCTACGGCGTTGATCCGCGTTTATCGCCTGCTATTTCTGCAGTTGAGAGTACAAAGGGCAGGTATAACTTCCTCCCCTACAACGCATGGGGCTGGGGTTCTTCAAGCTGGGGCAGCTGGGAAGAAGCTATCTGGGATCACACAGCTGGTCTTGCTGCTGGCTACGGCGGAAGGCTTTCTGTTTCTGGCGCTGCAAAGTACAACCCAGCAAATCCAAACGGCTGGTACTCGGCAGTTCTTTCGCAGATGGAGCTCATCTAAGCTTCTGGTCGTACAACCTTTAAAGAACGTTAAAACCCCGCAGTTTACCTGCGGGGTTTTGTTGTCGGGTGCAGAAGTACTTGCAGGTTGAGTTGAGCTTGGAGTGGACGGGTTTCTCGCCAGATGGCGGGTGGGCGCGAGTAGTGCGGGTGCGAGGGCGCTTCCGGGCGCGGCTACGCGGTGAGCACGACCATGGCGAGGATGAGGGCAAAGCCGATGAGGTCGGCAACGCTAAAGGTGATTCCTAGCACCAGTACGGTGGTGATGGTTGCCATAACGGGCTCGATAGTACCCAGAAGAACCGCCCTAAGTGAGCCTGCGTCCTTAACGCCCTGCAGGTAAAGGCCGTACGCCAAGAATGTTCCCACCAGCACGCCAATGACTACCAGCAAAACACCAAAGGCGTCCAGCTGAGGCATGTGATTCCAAGGTTGATAAAACACGGCAATGAGCGTGCCAGAGAACAAAAACGCAAGTCCGTTTACGGTAAAGCTTCCCCACTTTTCCATCAAAGGCTTGGGCAAAATGGAGAGGGCCGCCTGAGCAAATGCACACATAACGCACCAGAAAACACCTGATGTTGGCAGGTTAAGCGTGCCGGGATTTCCTCCTGTTACCAAGAGATATGTGCCAATAAGCGCCAAAACAATGCCAAGAATCTCGCGGCGGCGAGGCCAGCGCCTACCAACCGCGCACACAAAGGCCAAAACGCCCAACATACCTAACGACTGCATGATGGTTGCAGTTCCAGAATTAGTAGCATTAACTGCGTAAATGTAAGCAACTTGCGAGAATAGAATGGCAAACAAACTGACTACAAAAATCTTTACCAACTCTTTTGGCTGCTTAATGACGGTTGTGAGATTTTTTCTATCAAACGCAAAAGCAGTTCCCAAGAATAACCAGCAGGCACAAAGCTCGCGAATATCAATCAGCCACATGGGATCAACATGATAGGTATCGAGCAGGTATTTTGCGGCGGTTCCAAATGCGCCCCAGGAAGCTCCGCCAATCAAGACAAACAGCATTCCTCGATAGATTTTCTTCTTATTATCAGGGGTTATTTCAGCGTTGTCGCTACCAAGTGCTTCCTCTTCTACTGGAGTCTCTATAACGTCTGCAGTCTTAGAAGACTCCACCGTGCTCTCATTAGAAATGAAATCATTCATCTGGGTATAAATCTTTCATTACAAAATACGGACACAAGTGTCACTTTTTCTCTGACGCGGTAGTATCACAATAACAAAAATCCACCTTAGCCTGCTCCGTGCAGAGCCTTAGGTCTCTAAACGGTCCCG
>CAUTGQ010000009.1:0-18607 GCA_963538075.1 uncultured Atopobiaceae bacterium | reverse complement strand
GAACCTTTTAACAAACTTCTAGCAATACAAATCCTTTGACGTTCGCCACCAGAAAGGTTTGAACCTGCTTCGCCACATTGATAACTCAGTTTATGTTGTTTAATGAAATCTGTAAGACCAGCTTTTTCACATGCTTGAGAAATAGCATCTTTTGGGTGACTTTCGAACATAGTAATGTTGTCTTCAATTGATGCATTGAATAAGAAATTCTCTTGTTGTACGAGTGAAACATTTTGATAGAGACTCTTTTTATCAATAGTTCTTAACTCTAAGTCATCATAAAATATATTTCCTTGATAACTTAAATTGCTGCCCATGAGCAGATTAAATAAAGTAGATTTTCCAGATCCTGATATTCCAACAATTGCATAACTTTTATTAGGCAGAAGTTTGATTGATAAATTTTTCAGCACAGCTTTATTTTGTTCGTAAGCAAATGAAAGATTGTTGATGATTATTCCTTTTGTAACTTTATCTAATGTCTGTTGCCCCTCTTCTTCTTCATTGTCAGCAAGAGTCTCAGAAAATTTTAAAATCAAATCATTTGAAGCCTTACGCGATGCGAGTACCGGTGGAATTGTTTGTAAAGGGAGACTAATGTAATTCATAAGTAACGTAGCCATAAGAATTACACCAGGTGTTACTCCTTGATTTGAAATACAAAGATATGTACCAGCAATCAAAACAGCCCATTGAGATAAGCCGAAAGCACTCCAACTCAGAGTATTAATGAATCGAGTAGTTTTTCTACTTTCTCTTTTTGAGCTTTCAAGAGCGTTATTGTCTTTTTCAAAAAGTCTCACTGCAGCCTTTGTTGCTCCGTAAGCTTTTATCAAAGGAAAGCCTTTTACTAGATCAGTGACTTGGGCAATGAATTGACTAGTTTTCGCAGAAGATTCTTTTTGAATTTTTCCGAGTGTTCCACCTAGCTTTACGCCAATGATTAGAGGAAGAATTGAAGCGGTAATAGCTACAAAAGTTAATGGAATGCTTTGAACCATGAGCATTATGAGGGCCACAATGAAAGATATGCTATCGCTTACCAAAGAAAACATCTGTTCAAGATATGTAGTCTCTATAGTATTTAAATCATTAGTAAGTGCAGATACATAAACGGAACTACCACTTGCTTCAAACGAGTTTATACCTTTTTTCAGCATGTATTTAAATGCAGTGTTGCGATAAGAGTTAGCAGCATGATAGAGATAATTAGGAACAAAATAACGAACCACTAATTTATTTGTAATTGCTGAGATTGTTAATATGGCGGCAAATAGACAACCTTGTAGAAAATCATTAAATGATCCTGACACAGCGGAATTCATGAGAATTGAAGTTATGTAGGGTGAACATACCGTAACTAGTTCTAAAGAAGTTGTAAAGAAAAAGGAGCCGAATAACAACTTTTTATTACTCCAAAAGAGACTCCGCGTAAGGTCATTTTGAATTTCTTTAACAGTGCTTTTCATGTCAAACCTTCTTTACCTGTAGAAAAAGTTGTTGACTATACTTTTGATTTAAATGTTGTTGATTTTTTTCAATCAATTTTAGTGTTTGATATGTTTGTTATGGCTTCTTTCAGCTAAAACTTTGAATTGAATGTTGTGACAAATCAATACTACTACTTTTTATACAAAGTGTAATTTTTTATATGTAATATTAAAATTACATTAATATATTCCCCTAAACCACATCTGTTTTAATGCATTATACTGTTCAAATGGTTAATAGGAATACTGCTAAAAGCATATGAAAGGCAAGATTACTGTGGAAGAAATGCCCAAGAATTATGATCCTCAGGCAGCTGAGCCTGAGCTCATTGAAAAGTGGATTAAGGCAGATTGTTATGGTCGTAGCAAGGGAACTGAAGACCGTACAGTAGTTATCCCTCCACCAAACGTTACCGGCATCCTTCACATGGGACATGCCATGGATGACACCATCCAGGACACCTACATTCGTTATTCTCGCATGCGCGGTTATTCAACTCGTTGGATTCTTGGAACAGATCACGCAGGCATTGCAACCCAGACTAAGGTTGATAAGAAGCTTAAGTCAGAGGGCATTTCTCGCCTGGAGATTGGTCGCGAGAAGTTCCTGGAGGCTTGCTGGGATTGGACGCGCGAGTACGGCGGAACCATTGTTTCTCAGATCAAGCGCATGGGCTGCTCCATTGATTTTAATGACGAGAAGTTCACTATGTCTCCTGAGTACACTCAGGCAGTGCGTAAGGTCTTTGTTGACTGGTATCATGACCAGCTTATTTATCGTGGTAAGCGCATCGTAAACTGGTGTCCTCATTGCGAGACTTCTATTTCTGACGATGAGGCAGAATATGCTGACGAGAAGGGCCATCTTTGGTACCTGCGCTATCCACTCAAAGAGCCTGTTAATGGCGTTGAATACATTACCGTAGCTACTACTCGTCCAGAGACCATGCTGGGCGATACGGGCGTAGCTGTTTCTCCTCAAGATCCAGAAAAGGCTGATCTTGTTGGAAAGACCGTTATTCTGCCAATTGTTGATAGAGAGATTCCAATCTTCTCTGACTGGCACGTTGACGCAGGCTTTGGTACCGGTTTTGTTAAGGTAACCCCAGCTCATGACCCTAACGACTTTGCTATGGGTCAGACTCACAATCTTGAGCAGATCAACATCTTTGATGAGCATGCTGTTGTAGTTGACGGCTATGGTGAGTTCTCTGGTCTTGACAGAGATCAAGCTCGTGAGGCTATTGTTGCTTGGTTTGAAGAGCACGGTCTGCTTGATCACGTTGAAGACCTTGATCACTCCGTTATGCATTGCTACCGCTGTGGCACTACGCTTGAGCCATGGCTCTCTGAGCAGTGGTTTGTTGCTGTCGATAGGCTCAAAGAGCCCGCAGCACAGGTAGTCAAAGACGGTCAGGTTACCTTCCACCCAGAGCGTTGGACTCAGACCTACCTCACGTGGATGGAGAATCTTCGCGACTGGAACATCTCCAGGCAGCTTTGGTGGGGACACCGTATTCCTGTGTTCTACTGCGATGATTGCGGTTGGCAGGACGCGCTTATGGAAGATACTGATATCTGTCCTAAATGTGGCGGCCATCATGTTCACCAGGATGAGGATGTTCTGGACACCTGGTTCTCTTCACAGTTGTGGACTTTTGCTACACAGGGTTGGCCAGACCATCCTGAGCAGCTTGAGGGTCACCATCCAACGCAGGTCCTGGTAACCGCTCGAGACATCATCGCTCTTTGGGTTGCTCGCATGATTATGAGTTCGCTCTACTTTACCAAAGAGATTCCATTCCATGATGTCTACATCTACGCAACCATTTTGGCTAAGGACGGCAGCCGCATGTCCAAGTCAAAGGGTAACGGCGTAGATCCTATGGATCTGATTGCTAAGTATGGTGCAGATGCAATGCGTTATAACCTGCTTACGCTTATTACCAACAACCAGGACGTCAAGTTTGATGCTGTTCTTGATAAGAAGACTCGTGAGCTTATTGAGTCTCCAAGAACTGATCAGGCACGTTCATTTGTTACTAAGATTTGGAATGCAAGTCGCTTTGTTCAGATGAATCTTGACGGCTACACTGCCGGCATGCCAAAGGCAGAAACGCCAGAAGACGCATGGATGTTCTCGCGCCTTGCTAAGGTTGTAGCAGAGACAACTGAGCAGCTTGAGACCTATGGCTTTGGCGAGTATGCCCGCAACATTCAGTCCTTCTTCTGGAATGATGTTTGCGACTGGTACATTGAGCTCTGCAAAGGCCGCCTTCTGGATGGAACTCCTGAGGAGCGCCTGCAGGTTCAGCGCAACCTTGTCTTTGTCCTGGACGTCAGCATGAGGCTTCTGCACCCAGCCATGCCATTTGTTACCGAGAGTGTTTGGGATGCTCTTCCTGCATCTGGTCTTTTGAGTCACGACGCAGAGTTCTTGATGATCTCTGAGTGGCCAGACCCACAGAAACTTGCCAACTTTGTTGACGAGGCAGCTGAGCATAACTTCTCGCTTGCTAAGACTGTTGTTTCTGCTGTTCGTTCTTCTCGCGCTCGCTATAGGCTGTCTCCAAAGACAGACCTTGCTGTTGTGGTTAAAGCTCCAGCACAGGATGTTGCAGCACTGAAGGAGCAAGCAGCATTCATTCAGAACGTTGGTCGCGTAAGCTCGCTTGAGGTTGCTGAGGCTCCTCAGAAGCCTGCTGGTTCTGTTTCTGTCACCGATGCCGGCCTTGAGATGTACGTTGTTCTTGGTGAGCTTGTTGACCTTGCTGCTGAGGCCAAACGTCTTCAGAAAGATCTTGAGTCTGCAAAGAAGGAGCTCTCTGGCGTGGAGCGTACCCTTGCTAACCAGGGCTTTGTTGCTAAAGCAGCGCCTGAAGTTATCGAGAAGAAACGTGCACGCGCAGAAGAACTTACAACGCTTGTGGCTCAACTAGAGCAGCAGATTGCTGACTTCTCATAGGTAAAACTTGATGCGGTGTAACAGCTGCATCTTGTGTTTAGTACGTGCATGCAGTCCACTTTAGGTTAGGAACAACATGTCTGAGGTTAAATCCGATATCGAGATTGCTCAATCATCCGAGATGCTTCCCATCTTTGAGGTGGCAAAGCGTGCGGGTATTCCAGAGGATCTTCTGGAGCCTTATGGTCGCTATAAGGCAAAGCTTGATGCACGTGCTCTGGCAGATAAGCCTCTTCGTGGAAAGCTTGTGCTGGTAACCGCCATTAATCCAACGCCAGCAGGCGAGGGAAAGACTACTACCTCAGTTGGTCTGGCAGATGCCTTGACCAGCCTGGGACAGTCAGCCATGTTGGCCCTTAGAGAGCCTTCCTTGGGTCCTGTCTTTGGCGTCAAGGGTGGCGCTGCAGGTGGCGGATATGCTCAGGTAGTTCCTATGGAGGACATTAACCTTCACTTTACCGGAGACTTCCACGCTATTGGCGCTGCAAACAACCTTTGCGCTGCCATGCTGGATAACCATATCAAGCAGGGCAACAGCCTCAACATTGATCCACGTCGTGTTGTGTGGAAGCGCTGCGTAGACATGAACGATCGCCAGCTCAGAAACGTTGTTGACGGCCTTGGTGGCATTGCAGATGGCATGCCAAGACAAGATGGCTTTGATATTACCGTTGCTTCCGAGGTTATGGCTGTATTCTGCCTTGCTTCGGGTATCAAAGACCTTAAAGAACGTCTGGGCAGAATGGTTATTGCCTATACCTATAATCGAAAACCTGTTACCGTCAGCGATATTCATGCAGAGGGTGCTATGACAGCGCTGCTCAAAGATGCTATTCAGCCTAACCTGGTACAGACGCTTGAGCACACACCTGCTCTTGTCCACGGTGGACCTTTTGCCAACATTGCTCACGGTTGCAATACGGTTGAAGCAACAAAGACTGCTCTGCGTCTTGCAGATTACGTTGTTACCGAGGCTGGCTTTGGCGCAGACCTTGGTGCCGAGAAGTTCTTGGACATTAAGTGCAGAGCTACCGGTCTTGCTCCCTCAGCTGTTGTCCTGGTGGCAACCGTTCGCGCTCTTAAGTACAACGGAGGCGTTGCCAAAGCAGACCTTAACCAGCAAAACGTTGAGGCGCTTAAAGAGGGCATTCCTAACCTGCTTCGCCACGTTGACAACATCCAGACGGTCTACGGTCTTCCTGTAGTTGTTGCCATCAATGCATTCCCAACCGATACCGCTGAAGAGCTTGCTCTGGTAGAGGAGGAGTGTAAGAAGCGTGGCGTAAATGTTGTCCTGTCTGAGGTTTGGGCAAAAGGTGGAAAGGGCGGCCAGGCTCTGGCAGAAGAGGTTATGCGCCTTTGCCAGACTGAGTCTCAGCTCACTTTTGCTTACGATGTCAAAGAGTCTTTGAAGCAGAAAATTACTGACATTGCCACTAAGATTTACCACGCTGATGGCGTTGAATTTGCTCCAAGTGCCGCTAAGCAGCTTCAGCAGCTTGAAGAACTTGGCTTTGGTGAGCTTCCTATTTGTATGGCAAAAACTCAGTACTCCTTTACTGACGATCAGACCAAATTGGGTGCTCCAGAAAACTTTAAGATTACTGTGCGAGAAGTTCGTGTTTCTGCAGGTGCAGGCTTTGTAGTTTGCCTTACGGGCTCTATCATGACCATGCCAGGACTTCCAAAGGTTCCTGCTGCAGAGCACATTGATGTTCTTGATGATGGAAGAATTGTGGGTCTTTTCTAATGTCTTATCCCTCTTCACCTGAAGAAGTAGCGTTTACAATCTATAGTGCAGATTCTTATGCGCAACACCTTGCTGCTAAAGAGCCTATTCCTGGCGGCGGTAGCGCTGCCGCTTATGTAGGTGCGCTTGCAGTATCCTTGGCTTCAATGGCTGGTGTCTACGCACAAGGAAAACCTGCCTATGCTCAGCATGAAGACGATCTTGCAAAATACATTGCTCGAGCTGGTGCGCTCCGTCAGGACTTTATGGAGTTGATGGACGAGGACTCTCGTCAGTTCTTGCTGGTTTCAAGTGCGTTTAGCGTGCCCAAGGATGACCCAAAACGTGCAGAAATCGTTGAAGATGCTCTTAAAGAAGCAGCTCAACCTCCGCTGAAGGTTATGAGAAAAGTATGCGAGTCCATTGAGCTTCTTGAAGAGATGCTTATTAAGGGCTCCCGTATGCTTTTGTCTGATGTGGGCTGTGGTGCTGCTCTTGCACGTGGTGCTTTGATTGCCGCTTCTCACACGCTGTTTGTAAACACTCGTTCTATGCATGATACGGCGTACGCTCAAACGCTGCTTGATGAGGCGGATAAGCTTCTAGACACCTATGTATCACGAGCTGACGCCGTAAGTGATGCGGTGAGTGCGCAGCTGAGACAGGAGGCATAACATGAGCTCAGAGACTATTTCACAGGAGCTTCGTGGTGCTCCTGTTGCCAAGGCAATAACTGAAGAACTTGCTGCTCAAGTTCAGGAGCTCCGTGCACAAGGCGTGACTCCTAAGCTGGTTATTGTTCGCATTGGACAGAAAAGCGATGACCTTACCTATGAGCGCGCAGCATATACGCGTGCGGAGAAGGTGGGCTTTGAAGTTGAAACCATTGAGCTTCCAAAAGATGCTACACAAGAGCAGGTAAATAGCGCGTTTGATCAGGTTTCCGTCGATGTATTGGTACATGGTTGTCTGCCTATGCGTCCTTTTCCTGCTGGTATTGATGAGCATGAAGCGCTTCAGCATCTAGTTCCAGAAAAAGATGTTGATTGCGCAACCGATTCTATGTTGTTGGCAACGCTTTGTGGAACTCCTGGCGCACTGGGACCTTGCACCGCAGAGGCAGTTCTCGCGCTTCTCGATTTCTACCAGGTACCCCTTGAGGGTGTGCCTGTTGCAGTTGTTGGTCGCTCTAATGTCATTGGTCGTCCGGTAGCTGCGCTTTTAAGCGCAAGAAACGCGACGGTGACGGTATGTCACAGCAAGACCAAGGACCTTGCTGCTACGCTTAAGCAGGCAGAGGTTGTAGTTGTAGCTGCAGGTCGTGCGCACCTTATTGGAGCTGACTACGTAAGAGCAGGACAAACCATCGTTGACGTGGGTATTAACTGGGATGAAGACGCTCAAAAACTTGTTGGTGACGTCAATACAGAGCAGGTAGCGCCACTGGTGAGCGCTTATACTCCCGTTCCTGGCGGTGTCGGCAGTGTAACTACTGCAATCCTTGCTCGTCATGTTGTTGCTGCAGCTCAAAGAACGCTTGCATAAGAATGAAAGGTAGGTTGCCTCGTGGCAGCAAAGAATAACTATAAAAAGCTTGACCAAGAGCGCGTAAAAGCCGCAGTCACTGAGTTTTTGCTTGCTATTGGCGAGGATCCAGAGCGAGAAGGTCTGCTTGATACGCCGGACCGTGTTGCTCGTGCTTGCGTGGAGCTCTTTGGTGGCATGCAGGAAGATCCTGCAGCTCATCTGCGTAAGCAGTTCCATGAAGAGGGCAATAAAGAGATGGTTATTGTCCGCGACATTCCTTTCTCGTCTACCTGTGAGCATCACATTTTGCCTTTTGTTGGCAAGGCACACGTCTGCTATATCCCGCAGAATGGCCGCATTACCGGCCTTTCCAAGATTGCTCGCTGCGTCAGCGGGTATTCTCGCCGTCTGCAGGTACAGGAGCGCCTCACAGGACAGATTGCAGACGCCATGGTAGAAGAGCTTGATCCTTTGGGCGTTTTGGTGGTTATGGAGGCCGAGCACACGTGCATGAGCATGCGCGGTATTAGGGCGTCGGGCGCTTTGACCACCACGTCTGCAGTTCGAGGCATTTTTAAAACTAACGAGAAAACCCGTGCAGAGGCTATGCGTCTGCTTGGTCTATAAGAGGTCTGTGCAATGAGTTATTCCGTTCCTTTTTCTGTGCCTGAGCTGAGCTATGAGCAATCTTTAAAGGTGCTTCACGATACAAAGAAGTTTGGTATCCAGCCCTTGTTGGAGAGCGTGGAAGACATGCTCAAAGAGCTGGGCAACCCTGACCTTTGCTTCAAGAGTGTTCAGATTGCAGGCACTAACGGCAAAACGTCTACCTCCAGATATACGGCGGCCCTGCTCAAGGGAGAAGGTCTCAAAACTGCTCTCTATACGTCTCCCGAGCTCATCAGCTATACCGAGCGCATGGAGATCAACGGCGCGCCTGTTTCTGAGGAAGCCTTTGCGCACGGCGTCTCTGCAGCACAGGTGGCAGGGGAGCGCGTCAACGCTCAGCGAGTTGCTCTAGGCGAGCGTCCCTATGACATTACCGAGTTTGACCTGCTCACGGTTGCAGCTTTGGTTGTCTTTGCCGAGGCAGAGATTGACGCCTGCGTGCTTGAGTGCGGTATGGGCGGCAGGTGGGACGCAACAAGCGCCGCTCAAAACATTACCTCCGTGGCTATTACAGGTGTTGGCCTGGACCACACGCGCATCTTAGGTGATACCCTCGAGGCTATTGCTGGCGAGAAGGCCGCCATTATCAAGCCTGGTCGCACCTGCGTGCTTGGTGTGGGAACGACAACTCCTCAGAGCGTCCAGGACGTATTTTTGTCCCAAGCAGCTTCTGCGGGCGTTGTCCCAACTCTTCTTGTAGCTGACAAGGCAGAAGACGTTGAGGGAGAGGTTTCTGCTGGTCAGGCTACTGACCATCCAGAGCTACCTCACGCACATTTCTTCATTACCAAAAAGCCCAAGAGCATCGGTTTTCCGCTTGAGCTTACGGTTGTCACACCTCGTGCAACCTACGAAGATCTTGCAGCACTTAAACCAAGCTACCAGGCTGCAAATATTGCCCTGGCAACCTGTTTAGCTGAGGATTTTCTTGGTCGTCCACTTGATGTAGAGAAAGCGTTTTTCTCCACAACCAGGTGTCCTACGCCTGGTAGGTTCCAGTTGCTTCAGCCTAAGCCTTTAGTGCTTATCGACGCTGCTCATAACCCTCAGTCAATTGAGACATTCTTGACTGCTATCCGCTCAATTGAGCCAGAAGTTACCAATCGCCCTATGCTTTTGACTGCTGTTTTTGCAGATAAAGACGTTAAGGGCATCGCAGAACTTCTCGCCAAAGAGTTCCCTGAGGTAGCGGTAACCCAGACGGATAACGAGCGCGCCATGGATGCAGAAGAGCTTGCTGAGCTGTACAAAGCCTGTGGCGCCAACGTGGTAGCGGTCTACAGAAGCGTCCCCGAGGCAGTGGACGCCTTGCGCGAGAAGGGCTTTGTGGCATGTGGAACAATTTCACTTGCTGGCGAGGTTGCTGCACAATTTAGCGATGCTTTGGTAAAATAAATTTATCTGCGACATTTCGCCCATTTTTGAGGCAGTTTGTCGTACGATTTAGGAGAGAACAAAAAGCCAGCAGAAGGGGCTGTCAGATGCAGGAGATTCTTGATCAGATTATTACACCTGAGGTACGTATGGTTATTTACCTCATGGTTATTTGCGTCGTAATGCTTTATATCCTTTCTATCATCTACGTTATTCGCGATGCTCAGCGTCGTGGCGCAGAGCCTTGGTGGATGTGGGCAGTCATTTCTGTTGTTCCTGTTGTTGGCCTGCTTGCTTACGTTATTCTGCGTCCAAGCAGCTACCTCATTGACCGTGAGGAGCAGGACCTTGACATTGCCCTTCGTGAGCACCAGCTGTCTCACTACGGCATTTGCCCTAAGTGCTCCGCTCCAATCGACCGCGATTTTATCGTGTGCCCAATCTGCAATACGCAGGTTAGAAACGTTTGCCCAACATGCCATCGTCCACTGAACGCAGACTGGAAGGTTTGTCCTTACTGCCGTACTCGCATTCAATAACGTTTGGTTTTGTTCTTTATGATGGCAATCTGGTGTTTTACAACAGAGACTATGTAGGCGTCTGCTCCTAAGCTCCCGTGTGAGCAGAGTAGGCGCCGTGCCTGTTTCTATGAGTATCTACCTCTGAGGGGTTTTACATGAAGGTTTTATATAACGACGGCCATGTTGGCGAGATTAACAATCCAGCTGAAGAGCTTGAGGTTATTCGCCACGATGCAGCTCACCTGCTTGCTCAGGCTTTGAAGCGTCTGTATCCTCACGCACAGTTTGCCTATGGTCCAGCAACCGAAAATGGTTTCTACTATGACGTTGATCTTGGAGACACCAAGGTTAACGAGGACGATTTCCCAGCTATCGAAGATGAGATGAAGAAGATTGCCAAAGAGAACCTCAAGATTGAAACGTTTGAACTTCCTCGCGACGAGGCTATTGCCTACATGAAGGAGCGCGGCGAGTCTTACAAGGTTGAGCACATTGGCGATCTTGCTCCTGACGCACATATCACCTTCTATAAGCAGGGTGAATATGTTGACATGTGCGTTGGCCCTCACATGCTCTACACCAAGGGTGTTAAGGCCTTCAAGCTGACCAGCATCTCTGGCGCCTATTGGAAGGCCGATAAGAACAACAAGATGCTCACCAGAATCTATGGTGTTGCCTTTGGTTCCAAAGAGGAGCTTGCTCAGTACCTCAAGATGATTGAAGAAGCCGAGAAGCGCGACCACAGGAAGATTGGTCGTGAGATGGAGCTCTTCATGATGTCCGACTTTGGCCCAGGTTCTCCATTCTGGCTTCCAAACGGCATGGCTCTGCGCAACGCTCTGACCGATTACTGGCAGGAGATGCAGGCTCGCTTTGGTTATCAGGAGGTTCAGACCCCACTGATCCTCTCGCGTTCCCTTTGGGAAACTTCTGGTCACTGGGACCACTACAAAGAGAATATGTACACCACCACGGTAGATGAAGAGGACTTTGCAATTAAGCCGATGAACTGCCCTGGTGCATGCTTGATTTACAAGTCTAAGCCACGTTCTTATAGGGACCTTCCTATGAAGCTGGCTGAGGCTGGTCTTGATCACCGTTATGAGATGAAGGGCGCTCTGCACGGTCTGTTCCGTGTCCGTGAGTTTACTCAGGACGATGCACACCTCTTCATCCGTCCTGATCAGATTACTGAGCAGGTCACGGATGCATCTCACCTCATTACCGCTTACTATGCACAGTTTGGCTTCCCATACCGCGTTGAGCTTTCTACGCGCCCAGAGGATTCTATGGGTTCTGACGAGGATTGGGAGCGCGCTGAGCAGGGCCTTCGCGATGCACTTGAGTCTATGGGCATTGAGTACGTTGTTAACGAGGGCGATGGCGCTTTCTACGGTCCAAAGATTGACTTCCATCTGACCGACTGCCTTGGTCGCTCCTGGCAGTGCGGTACCATCCAGCTTGACTTCCAGCTGCCTCACAACTTCCAGCTTGAGTACATTGACTCCGACGGCACCAAGAAGCAGCCTATTATGATTCACCGCGCTGGCTTTGGTTCCTTCGAGCGCTTCATTGGTATTCTGACCGAGAACTACGAAGGCAAGTTCCCTGTCTGGCTGAGCCCATGCCAGGTCAAGGTTCTTCCTGTTTCCGAGAAGTCTCGTCCTTATGCACATGAGGTTGCCGAGAAGCTCGCAGCTGCTGGTATTCGCGTTAAGGTTGATGACCGTGACGAGAAGATCGGCTATAAGATTCGTGAGGCTCGTTCCCTTGACCGTGTTCCTTACATGCTCATCCTTGGTGAGCAGGAGGTTGAGGCAGGAAACATTTCTGTCCGCGACCGCTCCAACGAGACTCATGTCGCAGAGCTTGATGAGTTCATTGCTCAGGTGGTCAAAGAGAATGCTGAGCGCGTTGGTTAAAGAGGCTTCAAACAAAGTGCAGGTTACGGTTGGCGTAGCGCAAAATGTTGCGGCTGGCGAGAACAGCGGCGGAGCTGTTGACGTTACGCAAACCGCAAGTGATGTGACGCAAACCGCAAGCGACGTCATGCACACCGCAAGCGACGTTGTAGCTGAATACGTAAAAATGACAGGGGCAGGCCGTGCGCGGCTTGTCCCTGTTTCATTTGTAGACGAACTTCTCGCCACACTGATTGCGGGTGGAGCAAGCGTCGTGGAGCCGCTTGCTGGCGTGCCTGTTGAGGTATGCGACATCAAGGGCAGGGCCGCGGCAGGGGAGCTGCTGGTGGCGGATGTGCGTGCGATTGGCGCCGAGTTTAGCCCCGCGTGTCGCTTGGGAGCAGAACTTGCGGTGGCCGCGGACGCTCGGGTGCCGGGATATGTTGTCGTGTGCATGCGGAAGTGCTGCATACCGTGGGTAGCAGAGGCGGTTGAAGCCAAGGCGAGCGCTACAGAGGACGTGACGGTTGCTGCCACGGGAGCGGAAGAGCAGGCGAGTACACGGGTTTCTCGCCACGCGGCGAGCGACGCGGCGCAGGTGGTTGCCGCGTACCTGGCGTGCCATCCGCGCGTCGAGGCGGTGCGCTATCCGGGCCTCAAAGCGGATCCAAGCTTTGCGCGCGCAACGTCGCAATTGGTGGGTGGATTTGGCCCGTACGTGGATTACACGTGGAAAGAATCGCCAGGTGAATGGCATAGATTTACAGCAACGGATGAAGACGCCAGAACGCAGATTATAAATTTTGAGAGACTCGGTTAACGGTAAGCACTTGTTTAGCAGACCTTGGTATAATTTGAATTAATGTTCCTAAACAGAAGGGGATTTTATGGCAAAGAAGGCTACTCAAATTGAGGATGTTGATACTTTGCTCAAGCGCCTCGAGGAGATGCGTGAGGCACAGGCAGAGTTTGCAACATTTACTCAGGAGCAGGTCGATAAGATTTTCTATGAAGCTGCTCTTGCGGCCGAGAAAAATCGTATCCCTCTTGCTCGCATGGCAGTTGAAGAAACTGGCATGGGTGTAATGGAAGACAAGGTTATCAAGAACCATTACGCAGCAGAGTACATTTACAACAAGTACAAGGACATGAAGACCTGTGGCGTTGTAGAGGATGATCCAGCTGCAGGTTATCGAGTTGTAGCCGAGCCAATGGGTATCGTAGCTGCAGTTATTCCAACTACTAACCCAACTTCTACCGCAATTTTCAAGACACTTCTTGCTCTGAAGACAAGAAACGCCATTATTATTTCCCCACACCCACGCGCAAAAGAGTGCACTATTGCTGCTGCTCGTATTGTTCGCGATGCTGCCGAGAAGGCCGGCTGCCCCAAGGGCATTATCGACTGGGTACCAGCTCCTACCATTGATATGACTGCGGCAGTCATGAGCAATGCTGACATTATCCTGGCAACCGGTGGTCCAGGTATGGTTAACGCAGCTTACTCTTCTGGTAAGCCAGCTCTGGGCGTTGGACCTGGTAACACTCCTGTTATCATCGACGATACTGCAGACATCAAGCTTGCAGTTAGCTCCATCATTCACTCCAAGACCTTTGACAACGGTATGATTTGCGCTTCCGAGCAGTCCGTTACCGTTCTTGACAGCGTATATGACCAGGTTAAGAAGGAGTTTGCTGATCGTGGCTGCTACTTCCTCCAGGGCAAAGAGCTTGACGCTGTCCGTAAGACTGTCATTGTCAATGGTGCTGTTAACGCAGGTATTGTTGGTAAGTCTGCACACTTCATTGCAAAGACCGCTGGTGTTGATGTTCCAGAGAAGACCAAGGTCCTTATTGGTGAGGTAACCTCCGTTGAGCCTTCAGAAGAGATGGCTCACGAGAAACTTTCTCCGGTTCTTGGTATGTATCGAGCAAAGACTTTTGACGAGGCTATTGCTAAGGCAGAGCGTCTTGTTGCTGATGGCGGCTACGGTCACACCAGCTCTCTTTACGTCAACATCAACGAGAAAGAGAAGATTGCTAAGCATCAGGAGGCAATGAAGACCTGCCGTATCCTGATCAATACTCCTTCCTCTCAGGGTGGTATTGGAGACCTCTACAACTTCAAGATGGCTCCATCCCTAACCCTTGGCTGCGGCACCTGGGGCGGCAACTCCGTCTCCGGCAACGTTGGCCCACAGCACCTGCTTAACTACAAGTCTGTTGCAGAGAGGCAAGAGAATATGCTTTGGCTTCGTGTACCTGAGAAGGTCTACTTCAAGAGGGGCTGCATGCCTCTTGCTCTCCGTGAGCTCAAAGAGGTCTATAACAAGAAGCGCGTCTTCATTGTCACAGACCAGTTCCTATACAAGAGTGGCTTCACCAAGACTATCGAGGAGACCCTGGATTCCCTGGGTATTGTTCACTCTTCATTCTGGGATGTTGCTCCAGACCCAACCCTTCAGTGCGCTCTTGAGGGTGTAGCTCGCATTCGCTCCTTCGAGCCAGACTGCATCATCGCAATCGGCGGCGGTTCTGCTATGGACGCAGGTAAGATTATGTGGTCCATGTACGAGAACCCAGAGGAGAAGTTTGAGGACATGGCGGCGGACTTCATGGATATCCGCAAGCGTGTCTACAACTATCCTAAGATGGGCAACAAGGCATTCTTCGTTGCTATCCCAACTTCTTCTGGTACCGGTTCCGAGGTAACTCCATTTGCCATCATCACTGATGCTGACAACGGCGTTAAGTACCCACTTGCAGACTACGAGTTGCTGCCTAACATGGCAATCGTTGATACCGACAACATGATGAGCCAGCCTAAGGGCCTGACCTCCGCTTCTGGTATTGACGTTCTTACTCACTGCCTCGAGGCATTTGTCTCCATGATGGCATCTGACTACACAGATGGCATGGCTCTTCGCGGTATGAAGTTGGTCTTTGAGTACCTGCCACGTGCTTATGACAATCCAAACGATGTCGAGGCACGCGATCACATGGCAAACGCTTCCTGCCTGGGCGGACTTGCATTTGCTAATGCATTCCTCGGTGTCAACCACTCTATGGCTCACAAGCTGGGCGCTTTCCACCACATTCCACACGGTTGGGCAAACGCAATCGTCCTTACTCGCGTAATGCGCTACAACGCAGCTGAGCGCCCAACAAAGATGGGTACCTTCCCACAGTACGATCACCCACACACCCTCGCACGTTACGCTGAGGCAGGTCGTTTCTGCGGCGTTACCGGCAAGGATGACCGTGAGGTCTTTGAGAACTTCGTTAAGAAGATTGAGGAGCTCAAGGCATACATCGGCGTCAAGGAGACCATCAAGGATTACGGCGTAGATGAGAAATACTTCCTTGATACTTTGGACGAGATGTCTGAGCAGGCATTCGATGACCAGTGCACTGGCGCAAACCCACGCTACCCACTTGTCTCCGAGATTCGCGAGCTCTACCTGGACGCTTACTACGGTCGCGAGCCAGGCTTCTACGAGGACTAATCCTCGCACCAGTGCGCCGCGTCGCTAGCACGTCCGCCTCGGAGCACCCACCGCGAAGCGCGTCCGCCGCGAGCGTCCACTGCGGAGCGCGTAAAGCACAAAGCAAGAGCCGGTTACCTAAACACCAGGTAACCGGCTCTTTTTTAGCTAGCTAAATTCATCGCTTGCTTAGTTGATGACCTGTTTTGATTGAAACCGTGACCCTAGAATCTCAAAACACACCTATGTCACTTAATCTGTCAAAAAAGGCTATACATTGCTCCAAAAATTCGTGTTTAGTGCAGAATATCTTCATTTGATGTGCTATTGACATCGAATTTTGCAGATTATCTGACTTTGCTGTGTTGTCACATAGGGCAATTTAGGGATAGTTAAACTTTATATATTAGTTCATTCATAAATCTGTATATTGAATCAAGTTTATTCATCAGAATGAATTGCTCATGAGAATACTGGCGCAGCGTCCGCTTGATCCGGTACAGATTGCTGTCTCCCAAGTCTTTTTTAATGTTCAGGAACATATTTTGCATTGCCAGCTGATTCCTGTAGATATCCGCATTTACAAAGTACTCTTTAATACTCACCGAGTTCAGTTCATTAGTTCTTTGATTATCTTTTCTTTGCTGGTAGAAGTCATCGTGATACGCACCGTTATATTCGATAGCCACTAAATTTAATCCAGACAAATTTGACTTAGACATCTTGCCAAAAAGTAAATCTAATCTTCTTTCCTTAGCTTGTAACTCCGAGTTTATCTGGTCTTTTATTACATACGATTTATTCAACGCAATCGGCATTTGATTGAAACAACCTTCACAATATGGGAGAGCAGATCTAATTGCCATCTTTACTTCCATGGGAGAGGCTGCATCAGAAAAGAAAAAGCGCATATTCTTTTGTGTGACATGCAATCCAGGAGAAAAAGATTCAAGCGCATTCAATAGAGATATAAGTTCGTCCGTACTCAATAACGGCGTATTAAATTCACAGAGGTCACCGTTTGGGAGATGTCCATAACTAGCCATCATTAAATTCGCAAGCACAATCTGATGAAGAGGACTTTTATTCCTAGAGAGCAAGCAAACAGCTAGGGGAGGCGCAACACAATAGACATTCTGCCCCAGATCAATAAGGGAGCCTGCCGGCAAAAGACATTTGAACTGGTGAGATACTCGCTCATCGCAAAATCTTGTTCTTGAATTGTTTCTTAATAGCTCATGGGTAGTTTGCCCTAAGACAATACCATATGTTTTCCTCAGAAAACAAAGCTTTTCATCGTATATCTCGGTTGAACACGCCGAATACGTCGCGCGCAAATCCCTTGTTGTCCGTTGCAACAAAACATCTTCATTTCCGCGCGTCTTAAGTTGCGCGCAGATTTGTAGTGCAGTTTCATGCGAGAAAACAATATCCATTCGTTCCTCCTTAAAATGAGAAACGAATATAACAGCAGGATTTTTCAGTAGTTTGACAGCAGTTTGACAGACTTCCGTTTCTGTTCTGCCAAAACAAGATAAGTCCTCTCATTCCCGCAGGTAAAAGAGGACTTGATAACAAAGCAAATTAAAGTTCAAATGAAACAGTCTGATCAATCAACACAAAACTTATATGACTAATCAATACACTAGCTAGACGTGCTTGTAGGTAACAAACTTGAAAGCGACGCCTTCCGGAGTCACACCGCCGTCTTCCTCGTTACAAACCTCCCATGCAGGGTCTTCGTCCAGGTTGGGGAAGTACGTATCCGCGTCAACCACGGTGTCGTGCTTCGTGACGTACGCGTAAGAGCACTTGTCGAGAAGGGCGCGGTAAATCGAAGCTCCACCAAGAAGCCAGACCTTCTCGGGAGCTTCATCCTTAACTAAACGAAGCGCTTCCTCAGCTGACGACACAACCTCTACGCCTTCGACCTGGTAATCGGCGTTTCTAGAGATGACGATGTTGCGGCGACCTTTAAGCGGTCCGCCAGGGAAGCTCTCCAGCGTCTTTCTGCCCATGACAACTGTGCAGCCGCGCGTATGCTCAACAAAGTACTTCATGTCGGTCTTGTTGGGGATGAGAAGGTCTCCGTCGCATCCGATGCCCCAATCGCGTGTTACAGAAACAATTGCGTTCATGTGGTTCTCCTGGCAAGTATCGTCTTAAAAGAAATAATGATGTTAGCTTGACTGTCCGATTGAGCATGTCTGCCACACCCAGCCGCATCCGCTCGGATGTGTCTGCCGCACCAACCGCGTCCGCAGCAGCCGTGTTTAAACGGCAATCGGAATGTTTTTAATCTGCGGACCGTGCTGATAATCTTCGACAATGAGGTCGTCAGTAGTAAAGTCGTAGAAATTGGTGACGTTAGGATTCAAGCTCACCTTTGGTGCGTCAAAGGTTGGGCGAGAAATCAATTCTTTAACAATATCCACGTGGCGATCGTAAATGTGAGCGTCGGCAATCATGTGAACAAGCTCGCCGGCCTCCATGCCGCTAACCTGCGCAACCATCATCAACAGGATGGCGTACTGGCAAACATTCCAGTTGTTAGCAGCAAGAATGTCCTGGCTACGCTGAACAAGTAGCAGGTTAAGCGTTGGTTTTTCCTTGCCTGGCTCCTGAGTAACGTTATAGATTGCGTTGAATGCGCAAGGGTAGAGGTTCATCTCGGAGAGGTCGGCAAAGGTGTACAGATTGGTCATAATACGACGACTAAAAGGATTCTCTTTGAGGTCTTTGAGCACGCGATCCATCTGGTCATAATCGCCGTCAGCATAGTGAGAAACCTGTCCAACCTGATAACCGTAAGCTTTGCCAATGGAGCCGGACTCATCAGCCCATGAATCCCAGATGTGAGAGTTGAGGTCATTAACGTTGTTGGACTTCTTCTGATAAATCCATAGAACCTCGTCCATGGCGCTCTTGAGAGCGGTACGGCGAAGC
>CAUTGQ010000008.1:0-18843 GCA_963538075.1 uncultured Atopobiaceae bacterium | reverse complement strand
ACCCATGGGTCACTACCTTGTCTTTTGTTGTTGCACTAGCAATGAGAATTCAAGAGGCAAAAGTTACAGATTCTTTGAAGAAACCAGGCGGATGAAAATAGGCTGTGCCGCTCCAAATTTTGTGAGCCTAAAAACTGCATCACGTCTGAGTGAAACAGCTCAGACTTGGCGAGAAAAACCGGCAAATAGCTCAGATATGGCGCACTTTTCAGGCAAACTGTTCAGACATGACAACAAAACCCGGCTCCTACGTTGTGTGGGAGCCGGGTTAACGTTTAAGGTACGTTGACGTCAAAGCACATTTGCCATTAGTTGCGTTATGCGCCGAGGTAAGCCTTGCGAACGTCATCGTCGTGGAGAAGCTCCTGGCCGGTGCCATGCTTAGCAACCTTACCAAGCTCAAGAACGTATGCACGGTCAGCAACCTTAAGTGCCATATTAGCGTTCTGCTCAACCAGCAAAATGGTGGTTCCTGCATCGCCGAGCTGGCGAATAATCTGGAAGATTTCCTCAATCAGAAGAGGAGCCAGACCCATGGAAGGCTCATCGAGCATCAAAAGCTTTGGCCTGCTCATCAGAGCACGACCCATAGCAAGCATCTGTTGCTCGCCACCAGACAGCGTTCCTGCCAGCTGATTCTTGCGCTCGCGAAGACGTGGGAAATGCTCGTAGACCATCTTGACGGTCTTAGCGTTCTGGGAATCGGGCTGCGTATAGCCGCCCATCTCAAGGTTTTCAGCAACACTCATGCGAGAAAACACGCGGCGGCCCTCAGGACACAGTGCCAGACCAGCCTCAACGATCTTGTGAGCGCGCTGGCCTACAAGGTTTTTCTCGTCAAGGGTAATGGTGCCAGAATCTGGCTTTACTAGACCAGCAATGGTGTTCAGTGTAGTTGATTTACCTGCGCCGTTTGCGCCAATAAGAGTGACGATCTCACCCTCGTGGATGTCAAAAGAAATGCCCTGAACTGCGTGGATAGCGCCGTAAGAAACATTAAGATCCTTGACGGACAGCAGAGTTTTTCCTGCGCCAGCTGCCTGGGTGTTTGTAGTTTCAGCGGTCATTAGCGCACCTCCTGCTTTCCAAGATATGCCTCGATAACGCGAGGATTGTTCTGAACTTCTTCTGGCGTACCTTTTGCGATGATGTTGCCGTGATCAAGGACAGCAAGTCCCTCGCAGATACCCATAACAAACTTCATATCATGCTCGATGAGAAGAACAGCAATCTTGAAATCGTCACGAATCTTAAGGACATTCTCCATAAGCTCGTCGGTCTCTGCTGGGTTCATGCCTGCAGCTGGCTCGTCAAGCAGCAAAATCTTAGGCTGCGTTGCCAGAGCGCGAAGAATCTCAAGCTTGCGCTGAGCGCCATAAGGCAGGTTACCAGCAAGGGTATTTGCAAGATTCTCCATGCCAAAAATGCGCAGCAGCTCACGAGCGTTATCAGCGCTCTCTTTTTCCTGCTTCCAGTGAGCTGGAAGACGAAGGACGTCCTCAAAGAAATGAGACGTCATGTGACTGCCCTGACCAACCTGAATGTTCTCCATAACCGTCATGTTGTTGAACAGTCGAATGTTCTGGAAGGTGCGGGCAATACCCATATGATTTGCTTCAACAACGCTTTTACCAGCCAGGTCGTAGCCGTCAATCATTACGGTACCACGGGTTGGCTTGTAGACACAGGTAAGCAAGTTAAAAACAGTTGTTTTACCTGCACCGTTAGGACCAATGATGCCAGAGATCTCGGTAGGACCAAGAGCAATGTTGAAGTCATTAACAGCCGTCAAGCCACCAAAGTCAATGCCCAAGTGCTCAGCCTGAAGAACTGGAATTGCACCAAGGTCTCGCTCAGGAATGAGGTTAGGAGACTCTTGCCTGATAAGTTTTGTAGTGTTTTTAGTTGCCATCGCTCTTACGCCTCCTTCGAATCAGTTGAGGCTTCTACCTGCACGTCTGCCTGCATATCCGCCTGCTCGTTTGCCTGAGCGCCTGCCTTCACGTTGACCTGTACACCCATCTGCTCATCCGAGTCATCTTTGTTCCAAGGGAAATCCTTGTTCATGATGCGCTCAATAATGCGGGACAGCGAGAAGTCATACGAGCCAAACAGACCCTCTGGTCTAAAGATCATGACCAGAATCAGAACGATTGCATAAGCAACCATGCGGTAGTCAGCAAAGGCACGTAGAGCCTCTGGGAGTACGGTCAGGACAGTTGCAGACACAACGGAACCAAACATAGAGCCCATACCACCAAGAACAACCATGACCAGAATCTCAACGGACTTCATGAAGCCAAACTTGGCAGGCGCCATAACGCCGATGCAGCCCGCGTAAAGGCCTCCTGCAATACCAGCAAGGAATGCAGAGAAAACAAAGGCAAGGGTCTTGTAATACGTGGTATTAACGCCTGATGCCTCTGCAGCAATCTCGTTATCGCGGATGGCGAGAATAGCACGTCCATGTCTAGACTTCATAAGAGTATGAATAGCAAAGATGGCAAGCGAAACAACAATTGCGGTGTTCAGGTAGCCTGTATATGCAGGAATACCCGTGAGGCCTGATGCGCCACCAGTAAGCTTGAAGCCAAGAGCAGAGTCAATGTTTACCAGTACAACGCGGATAATCTCTGCAAAGCCCAGAGTAATGATGGCCAGGTAATCACCGCGAAGACGAAGTGCTGGAATACCAATAACCACACCCATCAGAGCGGCGCAAATGCCGCCAAACAAAAGGCCCACAACAAAAAGAATAACTGCAGGTGTAGAGCCTGAAGCCATGGACTGAGCATCCAGCCCAAAGAGTGGCATCATGCGAATGATAAAGATTGCGCAGGCATAGCCACCAATGGACATAAAGCCAGCGTGACCCAAAGGAAGCTGTCCCAGATAACCAGTAACAATGTTCAGAGAAACGGTCATCAGAACATACACGCCAATTTGCTCAAAAACAACGGTCTGATAGCGAGAAATAAGGCCCTCTCCTACCAGGAAGTTTCCGCCAAAGACAAAGAGTGCAACAAGAATTGCATTGATGGCATAGCGAGCAGGCATAGTAAGCTCACGGCGCTGACCATCTTTTCCACCAAAACCAGTGACAATTACTGGGTTGTGGTTGTTATCGCGTGGATACATTTTAGTCATGTGAGCCTCCTTACACTTTCTCGGTAACTGGTCGGCCAAGCAGACCAGTTGGTTTGACAACAAGAACAAGAATCAAGAGTAAGAAGACTACCGCGTCCTGCCAGACGGACAGGCCAAAGGCAGCAACAAAGACCTCGGAGAAGCCAACAATAAGACCGCCAATAACAGCGCCTGGAATGGAGCCGATGCCGCCGAGAACTGCTGCGACAAACGCCTTAGTGCCCAGCATAACGCCCATGGTTGGAGAAACCTGCTGATATGCCATGGAGTACAGAATAGCAGCGATACCTGCAAGCGCAGAACCAACTGCAAAGGTAAAGCTAATAGTGCTGTTGACGTTGACGCCCATCAGACGAGCTGCGCCCATGTCCTCGGAAACGGCACGCATTGCCTTACCAAGACGAGTCTTCTGAACCAAAAGGGTCAGAACAACGGTTGCCACAATGGTGACGGCAACGGTCAGAAGAGCGGTGCCAGAAAGCGTTGATCCAAATACCTGAACAGTTCCCAGGTCAATGATGCTTGGAACAACCTTAGCGTCAGCACCAAGGAGCAGCTGAACGCCGTTCTCAAGCAGATAAGAAACGCCAATTGCCGTAATCAGAATAGAAAGTCTTGGAGCCTCTCTGAGTGGTGCGTAAGCAACCTTATCAATAAGAACGCCCAGCACAACACAGCCAAAAACGGCGAGAAGAACAGCGATTGCAGGATTGAGTCCAAGCTGAACAAGGGCAATCCATGCAACGTAGGAACCAAACATGATGATGTCACCATGTGCAAAGTTAAGAAGCAAGATGATGCCGTACACCATTGTGTAACCAAGCGCCACCAGTGCGTAAATACTGCCCAATTGAAGTCCATTGAGCACCTGAGTCAAAAACATCTGAGGTTCTCTTTTCTATGAAGGATTGATCGTGTCATAGATGGACTCTTTGCCATCTTTAAAGGTAATGATCAAGGTGGACTTCACTGGGTCACCTGTTCCCTGATATGAAAGGGTTCCAGTAACACCTTCGACCACACCAGATGCAATAGCGTCAATAATTGCTTGCCTATACTCATTAGAGTTGTAGGTATAACCACGTTTCTCGACAGTCTTAAGAGCAGAGCAAAGAATCATTGCTGCGTCATAGCCCAAAGAACAGAAGTTAGTTGGAGCCTCACCGTATTCCTCGGTATAAGCCTTAACAAAATGCTGAACTTTTTCATCTGGATTTGAAGCAACAAAGGCAGAGCAATAGAAGCATCCTTCAAGGTCAGCCGCAGAAGCATAGTCCTGCTCGCCGCCAATGATGCCTGCCCAACCATCTGCGCCCATAAAAGGCTTTTTGCAGCCAAGCTGGCGAGCCTGCGTCACAATCTTGCCATTGTCCTGGTAATAGTTTGGAGCCAAAATGGCATCAGGATCCAGTCCAATAATGCTGGTAAGCTGGGCGTTAAAGTCAACAGCTCCCGTTGGATAGCCCTGCTGGGATACAACCTCAATGCCCAACTCACGAGCCCTCTGGACAAATGCGTTGTTTACGCCAATCTCGTAATCGCCGCCAGAGTTAAAGATGGTTCCTACACGCTGATAGCCTTGCTTTTTAGCAAACTCTGCAAGAACAACGCCCTGGAATGGGTCGGTGACAGTAGCACGGAACATGTTATTGCCGTGGGCAACAACATCTTCTGCTGTTGCAGATGCCGTTACGCAAGGAATGTTGTCCAGAACCGATTTCTGTGCCAGTGCAATGGTTGGCGTAGAGGTAACGTCACCTAGAATTGCACAGACATTCTCGTCAAGCAGCTTGTTATAAACAAGAATAGCCTCGGTTGAATCGCCCTTCTCGTCCTCTGCAATAGGAACAATCTGGCGACCACCAGCTCCACCGTTCTTGTTGAATTCCTTGAGATACAGCAAAATGCCACTTCGCACAGCAAGGCCATACTGGGCAACGTCGCCGGTATACGGTCCCATCACGCCAACGTAAATGGAGTTAGGGTCTTGGTTCTTTGGCGAACAGCCTGCTAGAGCAAACGACCCCGCAATGGTCCCGGCCACCTCCAAAAAGCGTCGTCGCGTTAGCTTATGTGCCATATTCATCTCCTTTTCTCCATAGCGTTGAATATGTGACACAACACAATATGGCTGCGGCTCTAAAAAAAGAACCACAGCCAAAAAATGTTATCTAACTTGAAATAATTTTAGAGAACCCGGATGTTTCTACTGACCTCAGCCTTAGCAACGATTGCCGCCGTAGCCTTTGGGCCGCTTCTCCTGCGCCTACTTATGCCTCGCGTACCAGTGGAAGCTCACCTGCAAAGTGACGCGGCTTGTAAGATGGCTTATCTGCAGCGGTCTTCTCGCCCAGGTCAAGCGAAGAGATCTTCTTCATCTTGCTGGTGCCACCCTCAATGAGGCGGAGCAGCTCGCGTGTTGGCCTTTCGTCAGCTGCCTGGAGCTCAGCTGCCATCTCGCGCTCAACCGCGTCAAAGATGTCCTGAACGTGCGAGGAGGTATCGTTTGTAGCCTTGACCAGCGGCATTGCGGTTGATTGTGCAACCACACCAGCGTAGTTTGGCTCGCGAGAAGGACGAATCTGAGCTGCGGCAACCTTGTGAAACGCAGCAGGTTTTGCACCCGACAACTCCACCGAGCTTGCAACTTCAGCCTCAGCAGCGGCCTGACCAATGAGCGGCAGCTGTACTGGATGATACTTGCGCATCTGCTGCTGATCATGGCGAGCTAGATGCTCGTCCATTGCTGCCAGCGCAAGCGTCCAATCATCAGCATGCTCAAGCTCGTCAATCGTACGCTTCTCAGGGAAGACTCCCTGGTCGACATAAGAGATACGGCTAGAAATATCAGCAGCATGATTAGTGAAGTCTTCTGGGATAGCCTCGGCGCCAATCTCAGCAATACCAAAATCGCGCGTAATGGACTCTTCGCCCACAGCCTTAGTCCACCAAGCTGTACCAACGTCACCAACGGTTCCGTCAGCACGCTCGATAATGGGCAGACCGTCCATAGGATCTTTCCCCAGGCGCTCAAGAAGTACCGCAGCAGCACCCTTTGCACGTGCAACGGTACGCTCGCGCCAGCTCAAAAGCTTGGTGTAGTTCTCTGCAATCTGCGCGTAGTCGTTTGTAGAGTGCGCAGGAGCCTTCTTTGCCCGAACGGGAAGAATACCCTCTGCGGCCGTACTTACAACCTGTGACTTCTTTGCAGGTGACTCGGCAGGCTGGACAGGCAGCTCAGCAGACTGAACACGGATGGAACCAGTCATATCCCACTGAGAAGCCCTCATGTGCTTTGGCTTGTACGCAGCAATCGAGCGCCTTGAAGAGTCCAGCGGAATCACAATGCTCTCTTCTGGCGAGAAGTTCGATGCAGCTGCAACTCGTTTTGGAGACGCAGCCTCATCCTCAACCTGAGATGTAGTGCTTGGCTGAATCTTTGCTTCTGCCCCACCGGTTTTCTCGCCACGATTTGCTACGCGAGAAACCACTACCGCAGCGCCAGAAATGACAGCAACTGCAGCAAGTCCCACTCCGATGCCGGTAAAGATTGCACCAAGTGGGGTTTGGCGAATTTCATTGGCTGTAAGGGCATACGCAGATGCTGGCTCTGCTACCAGAACCAGTCCACTGAGCAGGCCGGCGACTACTGCCGGATTCCTACCTTCTGTCATACATACTCCCCCTACAAACGCTAAGAAGATGCATGAAGACACACGCTAAATTTGCATATGCTACTAAACCCAATACGGGCGACGTGAGCAACGGGTGGGCTTCATTTCATCTTTGTATAATCCGCTGCAACACATAATTGTGCTGTTAGAAATGACTATAGCGTAATTCGTTATTTTTTACAGCGTCTTTAAAACTTTTTCATAATTCTTTGGCAGTTATTCAACAAAATGACAAGAAAAAAGAAGTGCCTTCCAACAATAATCGGAAAGCACTTCTTGAGCCCTATCTTGCATTGACTAATTCTGTGGATAGTCAGACTGTGCAGCCTTCTTTGCAGATCTAATCAGGAAGTCCTGATTGTTATCGGTCTGCTTAAGACCACTGATAAGCGCAGTAGTTGCACGCTCGGTGTTATTGAAGCCTGCAAGGATGCGGCGAACGCCCCAAACCATAGGCTGAAGCTCCGGCTTAATGAGCAGATCCTCATTACGAGTACCAGAAGAAACAGGATCAATAGCTGGGAAGATACGACGATCTGCAAGATCGCGATCAAGCTTAAGCTCCATGTTGCCGGTGCCCTTGAACTCCTCAAAGATAACCTCGTCCATCTTGGAGCCTGTATCTACCAGGGCAGACGCAATAATGGTGAGCGAGCCGCCGTTTTCGATGTTTCGAGCGGCACCCAAGAACTTCTTTGGTGGATACAGAGCTGCGGAGTCAACACCACCAGAAAGAATACGGCCAGATGCAGGAATGGCCAGGTTATATGCACGAGCAAGACGTGTAATGGAGTCCAGGATAACCACAACGTCCTGGCCCATCTCAACCAGACGCTTTGCTCGCTCAATGACGAGCTCCGAGACAACGGTGTGATTCTCTGCTGGCATATCAAAAGTTGAAGCAACAACAGTGCCCTTGATGGAGCGCTCCATGTCCGTAACTTCCTCAGGACGCTCGTCTACCAAGAGGCAGAAAAGATGAACCTCAGGATTGTTGGTAGTAATAGACTGACAAATGCGCTTCAAAATGGTGGTCTTACCTGCCTTTGGAGGCGAGACAATCAAACCACGCTGACCCTTACCAATAGGAGCCACCAGATCAATTGCACGACCCGTAATGGAGTCTTTACCGTGCTCCATAGTAAGAGGCTGGTCTGGGAAAATTGGAGTCAGGTCTTTGAAGCGAGGACGGTCCTTAAGACCCTCAACTTCCCCACCGTTGACCTGGGTAACCTTAAGTAGTGGTGGATACTTGCTATTTACGCGAGCAGGTCCCACCATGCCCAAAACGCTATCACCTGGACGCAGACCAAGATTTCTAATAATCTGCTGGTGGACAAAGGCGTCGTCATCGCCTTCCATGTAATTACCTGTACGAATCCAACCGTAGCCTTCGTTGCTAATCTGAAGAATACCCTCAACAGTCTTAAAGCCCTCAGCAGCTGCAGATGCAGCGTATACAAGCTCAATCAAATCAGACTTATGAACGCCTGCGTACTCAATGCCCAGCTCAGTTGCCTTAGCGCGAAGCTCAGAAAGCTTCATCTCTTGCAGAGCCTCTTTGGAAAGCGATGGCTCGCTTGCCTGGCCCTGCTTGCGATTCTTGTTGCGCTGGTTGTTCTGTCTACGATCGCGAGAAGGACGCTCCTGGTTGTTGGCGTGTGCGTTTTCCTGTGTCTTCTCGCCCTCCTGAGCCGCTTCTTTTGGCTCAGCATTACGATGTCGACGACGTGTTGCACCCGTACGAGAACGTCCTGGACGCTCTGCTGGCGCTGCATCGGAATCTGCTACTGCACCAGAAGCCTGCTCCTGAGCTGCATCCTCTGCCTCTGCTTTAGTAAAGGCAGGAGCCGGGGTTACCTCCGCAGAAGGCTGAGTTGCGTCCTGAACAATCTTGGTAAGGCGATCAGTGTCTACAACGTCAGAAGAAACCTTGCCGCCTGCCTGGACCTGAGCCAGAACCTCTGCCTGTGCAACTTCAAGAGCACGCTCATGAAGAGCACGCTCTTCCATCTCTTCTTTACTAGGACGACCACGACGGCGCTTTGGTGGCTCTGTAATGCCTGCTGCGTTCATAGCCTCTGCCACAACAGCCTCTACCGCACGACGTGCCTCAGTCTCTTTTTTAGTTGGACGACCGCGACGGCGCTTTGCAGCAGCTGAATTAGAAGCCTTTTCTTCAGTTGTCTCAGAATTAGTATTTTCAGAAGTAGTATTTTCCGAATTAATATTTTCACTCTTACGAGGTCTACCACGTCTACGTGGTGCTGGAGTATTTTCTAGATCATTTAAAGAATCATTTTGGACCGAAGATGTTTCGTCCGACATGTACAAACCTCTCTGTTTGCTCATCAAAATAATCTGTAATAATACGTGAGAAATATGATGAAGGGATAACAAACAAAATCAAATAGGTGCAAATCCAAAAGGAATATACCACGAAAATGCCCGCCTTATGATGAAAAAATAATAAATTTCACCATAAAACGGGCAAATGGGGATTTATAACCACTAACCCTTAAACCTCGAGAAACCCATCTTCTAGATTTCTTTAATCTGCATAAATCATTTAAACAGCTGTACGACTCTTTCTTTTAACAATAATGTCTTCAATTTGCTGAACGATTTCTTTGATATAGGTCTTACCTTGAGGCGTGAGCTCAACCATGGTTACTCTTCTTGAAAGAGCATCATCATGTTTGCGCTGTACCAAGCCACTTTCTGCCAAAGCAGTAAGAGACATAGAAACCGTTGGCTGCAAAAGACCAAGCGCATCAACAATCTCTGTAATTGAAAGAGCGTCTTTAGGAGAATCTAGAATTGCAAGAAGCACCATGTCTGCAGCCCTGCAATACAGAGCCCCCATAGCGTCAACGTACATGACAATACGCTCAAATGAAGTACGAGAAAGTGCCTGACCAGGTGCAATACGAGCACACGTGAGCTTAGACAGCTCCTCTACTGCTTCTACACCCTTTTCTGTAATGATGCACACTACATTGCGTCGATCAATGGCGCCTTCATCTCTTTTGATGAAACCAAGCCTTGCCAGGTGCGAGGTACGATGAGTAATCGTAGGACGAAGAGCACTCTGATACTCGGCAATTTCTGAAGTCTTAACAGGGGCGCCCTTCACATTGAGGCGACACAAAATAGCAAACTCTTCAAACGTGAGTCGTCTGTTAGCAGGTACCACTCTTCTGACTAAGTTGTAAGACCTGCGAATGGACATGTACTCGCGAAGTTCCATAGAGACCTCCACTCCTATGCCCGAACCATTTACTATTTGCTCGCATAATGAGTATACCCCTAAAAAATACGTGTTAACGTGGGGACAAAACAATAGTTAGTCAAAAATATGTTAGAAAATGGCGTGTATATGACATCAATATAGGCTTTTATATGCTGCAATATAAAATTTGAGTAATAAAAATTAATTTTATTATCTCTTTTATACATTAAAAAAATTTTTACATAACGCAGAAATGTGTAAATTATCTGGAGGAATTCACAAAAGATACCGTGCAAGTATTCAATACTTGCACGGTATCATGACAAAACAACATAGTTAGCTATCGTTTACATTGCCTCAGGAGCAGAAACGCCAATCAATTTAAGAGCAATTGCAAGCACGCGGCGAGTTGCGTCGCAAGCAGCAAGACGAGCCTTAGAAAGCTCCGCATCAAGTGGACGTCCTTCAGAAGGAAGCACCTGGCAAACGGTATAGAATGCGTGGAACTGGCCGGCAAGCTCTTCAATATAGTGTGTAATGCGGAATGGCGCCCTATCGCGAGCACAGCCCTCAACAAGACCTGGGAACTCAAAGAGCTTACGAGCAAGCGCCTGCTCAGCTGCATCAGAGAGCAGTCCAAGATCAACCGCAGAGCCAATAGCCTTATCTGCAACAGCGTCCATGCCAAGCGCCTGAGCCTCTTCCAGGTCAACGCCAGCAGCACGACGCAAAATGGAACAAATACGAGCGTGGGCATACTGAACGTAATACACAGGATTCGAGCTGTCCTGACGCTTTACCTGCTCAATGTCAAAGTCAATCATCTGGTTGGAAGACTTTGAAACAAGGGTGTAGCGGGTTGCGTCAACACCAACCTCGGCGAGAAGTTCGTCAAAGTGGATGCCAGTTCCCTTACGCTTGGACATTCTAACAGCAACACCGTTTCTAAGCAGGTTAACCAGCTGACCAAGCAGAACCTCAAACTGAGTTGGGTAGCCAAGGGCTGTTGCAGCAGAGCGAACACGCTGAATATATCCGTGGTGATCTGCTCCCCAGATATCAATAACGTGGTCGACGCGCTGGAACTTATTCCAGTGGTAGGCTACGTCGGAAGCAAAATAGGTATACTCGCCATTTGTTTTGATGAGTACACGGTCTTTATCGTCACCAAAATCGGTAGAACGGAAGAACAGCGCGCCCTCGTCAGAACGGTACAGGTAGCCAAGCTTATCAAGAGCATCAAGCGCGCGATCGACAGCATCTTTGCCCTGGTCGTCCTTAACATACAAAGAACGCTCGGAGAACCAAACGTCAAAGTCAGCACGAGCATTGTGGCAGGTATTTTTGATAGACTCGAGCATCATCTTGTAACCACGCTCGCGGAACTCTACCATGCGCTCATCTTCGGACTTGTCTGCCCAGACCTCTCCATCATTTTTGAGGAAGAAAAGTCCCAGGTCAACAATGTAGTCTCCAGCGTATGCATTGCCGCCAAGAGAGTTAATGAACTCGTCGGTAAATGGATGCTCCTCGGGATGTGCATCGTCTTCATCTGCAACGTAAGCATTGCGATCTTCGGCCAACACCTGAGCGGCGGCGTCGGCGTCAATGCCGCGCTCCTGCATGATGTCAATAAGCTGCAGGTAGCGCTTAGAGATGGAGTGACCAAAGACATCCATCTGTGAGCCGTGATCGTTTACGTAGTACTCACGCTCAACCTCATAACCTGCAAAGGCAAGAATGCGGCTTAGAGAATCTCCCAGTGCTGCCCAGCGACCGTGACCAATATGCAGTGGGCCAACGGGGTTTGCAGAAACGTACTCCACCTGGACCTTCTGGCCAGCACCAAAGGAAGAACGCCCAAAGTTTGCGCCCTGTTCGCGAACAGTATTAAAAATCTCATTGCCCGCAGCGGTAGACAGATAGAAGTTTACAAAGCCAGGACCGGCAACCTCAACGCGCTCAATCTGAGCATCTTTGGCAATATGTGCCACAAGAGCTGCTGCAATATCGCGCGGTGCTTTGTGTGCCAGCTTTGCAGAACGCATTGCAACCGTAGAAGACCAGTCACCATTTGATGAGTCCTGTGGGCGCTCAAGTCCCACATCATCAATCTGGAATTCAGGCAACTCACCCGCAGCCTGGGCATCTGCCAAGGCTTGACGTACAAGTTCCTCGATCTTCTCGCGCATGGTTCTCCTTTAAATTCAGTGCACGTATGCAGCGTAAGTACGTAGTGTGGGCGTAGTTTTGAAAATACTACTCGGTTTCCTCGGAAGATTTTACCTGATGTTGAGCAGCAAGCTCGTGACGCAAATTGGCCAGACCGCGCTCAAGGCCTACAGGATAAATCTGAGGGTTCAGGAAGCGCGTGTATGCCGCATCCAGGTGCATAAGCGCAGCATGGCAGCGGTCGCGAGCAACCTCAATGGACTCGCTCTCCCCTACGCGCTTGCCACCTTCTACCAGCCTTACCATCAGTTCGCGAGAAGTTCCTTCAAGCTTGTGAGTGGAATATGGATCAATGATATCTACCACGGTTGCCTTAGACTCTGGATTCTTGGTGACCAGGTAATCTGGGTCAAAAATCATGTCGCCAGCAGGGCAGCCGTTTGCATCGTAGAAGCGGCGGATATGCTGAATGCCAGGAACGGTGCGCTTGTAGGCCATCTCGGACAGCTTGATAACAGGAGTCCAAGGCTCAGAAGCAGACTGACGACGAGCAGTTAGCTTATAAACGCCGCCCAAAGAAGGCTGAGGATCGCAGGTAGCAAGCTTGGTGCCAACACCAAAGGCGTCAATAGGTGCTCCCTGAGCAAAGAGTGACTGGATGGTGTACTCGTCAAGATCGTTTGAAACGGAAATCTTAATGTAAGGAAGACCAGCCTCGTCAAACGCCTTGCGAGCTTCCTTGGAAAGACGCGCGAGGTCTCCGGAGTCAATACGAACAGCGCTCAGGCGCTCGCCGCGCTCCTCCATCTCTTTTGCCACGATGATGGCGTTCTTGATGCCCTCGTGAACATCATAGGTATCAAGCAGTAGTGCGCAGTTGGTAGGACTAGACTTTGCAAACGCCCTAAAGGCATCAAGCTCAGTATCAAACGACATTACCCAAGAGTGTGCGTGGGTACCAAAAACAGGAATACCGTAAATTTTGCCAGCAAGAACATTTGAAGTGCTCGAAGCACCAGCAATATAGGAGGCACGAGCAACTGCCAGACCGCCGTCTGGGCCCTGTGCACGACGCAGGCCAAAGTCAGAAACGGGATTGCCCTGAGCTGCCTTGATAACACGCGCGCACTTAGTTGCTGCCAAAGTCTGGAAGTTAACCAGGTTGAGCAGGGCGGTCTCAATGAGCTGACAATCAACAATGGAACCCTCAACACGAACCATAGGCTCACGTGGGAAAACAAGCTCTCCCTCTGGAATCGCGTCAATGGTTACATTGAGCTTGTGGTTGCGCAAAAACTCGAGAAACGCTGGCTTAAAGAGACGACCACCACCAGGAGAGTTAATGCTTGCCAGGTAGTCGATATCGTCATCTTCAAAGATAAAGTTCTCAATTAAGTCAGCAATTTGACCAGTACCACAAGAAATTGCAAATCCACCATTAAAGGGGTTCTCGCGGAAAAATGCAGTAAAGCACGCCTCCGCATCAACAAGACCAGCTTCCCAATAACCCTGAGCCATTGTGAGCTCATACAAGTCTGTATTAAGGCTTACGTCTGAAGGCTTGGTACGATCAGTGAGTGACATAGTTGCTCTTTTCGATTGGTCAAAAACTGACGGTGAGACGATATATCTAGAGTAGCAGTCTTACAAAATAAATTGGCTTACAACAAAAATAACTGCGAGAATTACCACAGTTCCAATAACAATTTTTTGCCCCAGAGGCATTCTGATGTCTTCGTCGTCCTCATCGGGCTCCATAAGAGCGCGTCCCTTGGCGCGCTGCTCCTGAATGCGACGAATTTGCTTGGCCTCCTGCTGAGCTGCCTGACGTGCAGCACGCTGCTGAGCTGCAACAAGCTGAGCGTCTTCAGCGGCGGCTGCTTCTGCTTGCTCTTGAACTTCTGCTTGGACTGCACGGGTCTTCTCGGCACGCAGCGCCTCGAGCTCCCTGCGCTCTTTCTCTGCGCGAAGGGCCTCAAGCTCAGCGCGCTCCTTCTCTGCGCGAAGGGCTTCGAGCTCAGCGCGCTCCGCGTCCGTGAGCGCGGCCGCCTGTGGCGCTGGAGTGGTTTGGAGCTCTTCGGGTTTCTCGACAGACATGGTTACTCCTCGGTTTGCGTATCGGGGATGCTGGTGGTGGCGTCGTTGGCGGCGTCTCCGTGTGCCGTGCGGAGCATGAGTGCGGGGCCCTCAACGCCCGTTGCATCAAAGGCCGGAACAAAACTCTCGGAGACGGTTCCGCCCTCCTGCCACCACAGATTCTCAAAGCCCAGGTCATCCGCATGACAGAGCACCAACTCGTACTCCTCGTCAGCAAGCGTTCCAGAAAGCGGACCGCCAGCCGCACGCATGCGCTCGTTGGGCGTGTACTGATTCATGATTGATACGTCTACATCATTATGACAAAGATTCCAGACGCGGTTGAGCACCTCACAGGAATCGTCCGCGTGCGTAGGCATGACCAGGTGACGCACAATAATGCCCTGCAGCATGCGACCGTCATCATCCAGCTTGCGACCGCCGCGACTCATCACTGAGTCATACATAACTTCAAGCGCGGCCATGGACATCTCTGGATAATCCGCCGCGTACGAAAGCTCTTTTGCCAGCTGAGGATCAGCATACTTGACATCCGTCAGCCAAATATCAATGACGTCCGAGACTTTCTGCACCACCTCTGGCAGTTCATATCCCGAGGTATTGCACACAATCGGAAGCGTGAGCCCCGCCTCTTTTGCCAGCGTTACCGCCTCAATAATATGTGGCGAGAAGTGCAGTGGAGTCACAAGGTTAATGTTAAGTGCGCCCTGAGCTTGGAGTTCAAGCATCATCTGAGCAAGACGCTCGGTTGTGACAGGCTTGCCAAAACCCTCTTGCGAGATCTGGTGATTCTGACAGAACACGCATCTAAGCGGACAGCCTGTGAAAAAGATGGCGCCTGAGCCAGCCTCACCAGAAATGGGAGGCTCCTCCCAGAAGTGCAGTGCCGAACGGGCCACACGAATAGTGCTTGAAGCCCCGCAAAGACCTGCTTTACCAGCGTTTCTTTGAGCATGGCAACGCCTTGGGCACAGTTCGCAGACGTCGTAGGCAGAAAACGTAAGGGTATGAGGTGATGGTGCACTACCCAAGGGTTTCTCGCCTCCCGTCGTATCTGCCCAGGCAGATGTAGGTATAAAAAACGCGCAGGGTCTCTGCGCGCGTCAAAGTCATGGTGGAGATAAAGGGATTCGAACCCTCGGCCTCTGCCTTGCGAAGGCAGCGCTCTCCCAACTGAGCTATATCCCCGTTGCGGTACTTATTGTGGCAATCAGGAGCAGGTATGTCAATGATTATGCGGGCAGAATGAAGTGGCTCGCGGACCGTCGAAGCAGAAAAATATCCTTCCCCGCAGTCATCTATGAACCCACCTTCATAAGGTGGGCGCCGCGCTCGGGCGTTCCAGCTTCCTTAACAACGAAGGATGCCTGTACTGAACACGAGATTAGGCTCCCTGAAAAAACTTGTCGGTTCACCCAGTTTTGACCGCGGGAAAAGGACAATTCTTACTATAAAGAGATTATAAAAAGATTAAAGTCTTGACTTGTTTTTTAATGAGCAGCACAATTAAATGGTATGGATTTTAGCAGTTAAATACTGTTTTTTATTGGAGGGTATACGGCTTGAACCTCTGGGTAACCATGTTTTGTGTTTTCCTCTCAGCTGGTCTTGGTTCAGCTCTGATTACCCCTGCCGTTCGTCAACTAGCTTGGAAGCTTGGAGTTGTCGATAAACCCTCTGCTCGTCGAGTCAATAAAAAACCTATTCCTCGCATGGGCGGCGTTGCAATTTTCTTTGGGTTAGCCGTTGCTATGCTGGTGCGTTATGGCGTTGAAGCAATCCTTGGACATGCAGAAATCACCCTTTCTTCTCGCTATTATCTCAACGTCAACTTCTGGATTGTTGGCGCTGCATTTGCGGTAATTTTCTTGACCGGCTTGCTCGACGACATTTTTTCTCTCAAGCCTATTCAGAAACTCGCTGGTCAGATAATTGCAGCAAGCATCGCGGCTGCGGGCGGCCTGATTATCGGTAACGTTGTTGATCCGTTTTCCGCGTACGGCTTTGTGGATCTTGGATGGCTCGCCTACCCAGCAACCGTCATTTACCTGGTTGCTTACGCCAACATCATCAACCTTATCGACGGCCTTGACGGACTTTCTTCAGGTATTACGTGCATTGCCTCTACCACTATGTTTGTGCTTTCCATTTGGGCGGGTCGCTTCGATGCAGCGCTTTTAAGTGCAGCAATCGCAGGCACCACACTTGGATTTTTAGTTCACAACTCGTATCCCGCAACTATTTTCATGGGCGATTCTGGTTCGCTAACCTTGGGATTTGCTCTGGGAACAATTTCGCTTTTGTCTGTCACTCGTTGGGCAGGACTCACAACCATCATTGTTCCTCTCGTCGTTGCAGGTATTCCAATTATTGATACGTTCTCGGCAATTGTCCGCCGCACACGCGCGCATGTTAGTTTTGCTACTGCCGACCGCGGACACATCCATCACCGCTTAATGGCTCATGGGTATAACCAGCGACAGGCAGTTCTTTTGATGTACGGCTGGACTTCTCTCTTGTGCGTTGGCTCGCTCATTATGACGCAGGTCAATACGCTGCCTCGTATTGCAATTTTTGTCATGCTACTTACTATGTCTGCTTTCTTTGCAAAGTACCTGCATCTTTTTGAGCCTGTTCTGCTTCACCATACTGATCCAAAGACTGGTGAAGATGAACTCATTACCCCTAAAGATCCAGACTTCGACGAAGAGATTAAGCAGCTACACGAAGAAGAGCACGAGCATCTCGAAGAGCTTATCCACAGAGATCACAAGAGCGAATAAGCTGGGGAAACGACTGCTCACAAATTGGCTTTCCGTGAGCTCGCGGTTCCGTTTGCGTGAGCTGCGGCTGCGGCTGCGACTGCACGGGTTTCTCGCCAGGTGCGCCAACAACCAGCTCACGCGCCTAAAAAGTGCAAAGAATCTGTACTTTAGATACAGATTCTTTGACAAAATCAGGCAAATCCACAGTTTCTTTTGCATTTTTAGGCAAAATTTACAGATTCTTTGATGAATTCAGGCGCGTCAAAGATAGGCGCTTCGGCTCTAAATTTTGAGCTGAAAACTGCATTATGTCTGAGCAAATTTACTCAGACATAACGAGAAAAACCGGCAAAACCACTCAGACTTGGCGTGCTTTTCCAGCAAACGGCTCAGACATGGCGAGAAAATCAGGCTCGCCGGGACCTCAACGGAGCACCATGGTCCCACCAGGTTTCTCGCCAAAAGAAAACCCCGCACATCCGAGACGTACGGGGCAAGCTATCTAGCTGCGAAGAAATCGCTTGGCCGAAGCCGCTTAACTGAAGTTACTCAGCGAGAGCCTTCTTAGCGATCTCTGCAAGATCTGCGAAGCCCTGCTCGTCAGAGTAAGCAATCTCTGCGAGAACCTTGCGGTCAAGCTCAACACCAGCGAGCTTGAGGCCGTGCATGAACTTGCTGTAAGAAAGGTCGTTGATGCGTGCTGCAGCGTTGATACGCTGAATCCACAGTGCGCGGAAATCACGCTTCTTGTTACGACGGTCACGATAAGCATACTGACCAGAATGCTGTGCCTGCTCCTTCATACCACGGAAGGTACGAGAGGAAGTTCCGTAATAACCCTTTGTGCGCTCGACGAGCGTCTGACGCTTCTTGCGACCAGCAACTGCGCGCTTAACTCTTGCCATATCTAATCACTCCTTGTTATTTGATCTGGTGGGTGGCGCGCTTAGTTCTTAGCGCCCATACGCTGAGAAACTACTGCTGCATCGCCAGCGGAAAGAACAGCTTCTTTACGGAAGCCACGGATACGCTTCTGGGACTTCTTGGTAAGAATGTGGCTCTTAAAAGCCTTAGCACGCATAATCTTGCCAGTACCGGTGCGGCGGAAACGCTTAGCCGAACCCTTGTGCGTCTTCATCTTAGGCATACTACTTCTCCTCCTGTGTGGTGCCATCCTCAGCACCCTCGGGCTTCTCGTCAAACGCTCCCTTGATTGGAGCAACGAGCATGTGCATGTTACGACCTTCAATGAGCGGTTTCTGCTCAATTGTGGCAAAAGGCTTCAAATCTTCAGCAAGGCGATCAAGTACAATACGGCCCTGCTCTGGGTGAGCCATCTCGCGTCCACGGAACATGATGGTAATCTTGACGCGTGCTCCCTTCTTGAGGAAGCGCAGTACGTGGCCCTTCTTGGTCTCGTAATCGCCCACATCAATCTTTGGGCGGAACTTCATCTCTTTGACTTCGATCTTGACCTGGTTCTTGCGAGCTGCCTTGGCCTTGCGAGCCTGCTCATACTTGAACTTGCTGTAATCAAGAATCTTGCATACAGGAGGCTCGGCATTTGGGGCAATCTCTACGAGATCAAGACCGTGCTCACGAGCTCTCTTCATTGCATCATTGACGCCAAAAAGACCGAGCTGACTACCATCAGCGTCAATCAGACGGCACGTGCGAGCAGTGATTTCCTCATTAATGCGAGGACCATCGTTCTTGGCTATCTTGTACACCTTCCCTCTTGGACAATTGCTTGTCC
>CAUTGQ010000007.1:0-20094 GCA_963538075.1 uncultured Atopobiaceae bacterium | reverse complement strand
GTTTAAGTGAAGAATTCCAAAGCTTCTCATAACCTGAAGGCTCTTGGGATTCTTTGAAAGTATTTTGTAGGCGCTCAAGATGAACTTTATTTGCTTTTACAAACATGATTGACTGAAAAAGTTCCGCTAGAGGATTTTGAATCAATGCGCAAAGTTGATATGAGATAAAAATATCTCCTACAGACGCAGCATGAATCTGATACATTTCAATAGTTAGGGCAAGCATAATAATCTGCAGTAGAGAGCACATACTGCTTGGAATCTTCTCATTCAATCCCTCATTAAACCGGTATCTTTTTATGGAATCCAAGTACCTTGAACTGATGTCTTGATATCTCTCTTTGTAAAAGACGTCAGCTCGAGCAATATTGATAGCTCTTTTATTTTCTACGATGCGTTTTGATTCGTTCAAATATCTATCTTGAGCTGGAATAATATTTCGCTGTAAATCAGCAATCCGCTTGGCTGGAAATCTTGTCACAAGAAATAAGATAGGAATATAGGTAAGCACTACGATGAAATATACATAATTGGTAATAAGAAGCGCTAATAAAATCACTACGATACATCCGACAGAACTCAAAATGGCAATATTCACAGCACTATACACAGATCCATACATGGTCGCAGAACTGCTTAAGAGGTTCATGTAGTAACCTTTTTCATATTTTTTGTAGACACGGGGCGGCATCTGAATAATCCTTTGTATAACCTGCGTAGTACAACTCATTCTTTGGATAATCGCCGCACGCACAGGAAACCATCCTTTAAATGTAAGAGCAAGGACTGCTGATGCGAGAGAAAGAAATAGAACCCCCACAAAAGCAATCGTTTTACCAGTCATCCAAGAGCCTTGAGAAACGGCACTCACTATTGAGCCTAAGGCCAAGCTCGTAGCTACAGAAAGAGCAGTTGATAATACTGATCCTACTATTAAAAAGACATTTTTCTTTGTAATATCAAGAGATGAAGGTACTTTAAACTTATATTTGGTTCGTGTATTCATTATTGTCTTCTCTCCCACATCAACGCACATGCAATTGGCCATCTTGGATATCGAGAAGAACGTCTGCTTCTTGATCTAGTTCATCGGAGTGCATAATCACCACGACAGTCCGACCACCTTTGAGGTTTGCGAGATATCTACAAAGCCTCTGTGATGTTGGCGCATCTAAATTCTGTAGAGGTTCATCCAAAACAAGTGCCCCTTGTTTTCTGGATAGAGCTCTCAAAAGACCAATTTTTTGTCGCTCACCCAAAGAAACGGACTCCTCTTTTCCGTCAAAAGCATGCGTCTCAAGAGAGGAGAAATCGAGCAAGTTGTAAACCGCACGATCAATCTTTTCTCCAAACATATTGTCAGCAAGGCTTCCTTCTACAAGAGGTACCGGACGAGCAAAACGAGAACAGTCTTTAAAATCATCCGAAAGCTCTAAATCACCACTAAATAGTGATGGATCAGAGCAGCCTGCCAAAAGATCCACGAAAGAAGACTTGCCTGAGCCATTGGAACCCTTTACCACCACGAGAGATCCTTGTGGAATGCTGAGAGCTTGTGTATGGAAAAGTTCTGGTCCTTCTGGAGTAGCTAAAAGAGTTCCCTCTCCTATCTTTACAGCCGGTTTAAGTGAAGAATTCCAAAGCTTCTCATAACCTGAAGGCTCTTGGGATTCTTTCTCGTGCTCAAGATAAACATCAATATCTGCTTTTGCAGCAAGATATGAGCTTTTAACAGAACAAACCGTATCAAGCGGTTCGCTCAATACTGACAAAATCAGATAGGCGGCTAAAATCTCTCCAACACTCATCTGACCTACAGAAAGCAGCATAACACCTGTAATTATGGCTACGACTTGCGTGAAATTTGAAAGCGCTGATGGAAGGCTCTTTGATAAAGCGCTGAAAAAACTACTTCTTTTTACATAGAGGAAATACTCATCATTAGCCGCCGCATAATCATTTTCAAAATAGTTCTCTGCTCGTAGCATATTAATCGAGAACTTTTCCTCAATTATGCGCCTACCGATATCCAGCCAGCCTTCTCGTTTTTTCATTGACTCGGTCAAAATCTCATTTGTTTTCTTGCTCGGATAATCAATAATCACCAAGTAAAAAGGGATATATAGCAAGACAAGCAAACCAATCCATGGATTTACCGTAAATGCCACAATTGCCAAAACAATAACTGCTAAAAGACCACCTAAAAATTCAACACTTACTGCAATTTGAACACCACTGAAGACAAAGGCTGCCATAGTGACTACATTAAGATAGTGTCCAGCTTTATTTTTTGGAAAAACACGAAGAGACATCTTTAAGAATTCCGATATCGCTACCTCAGAACTAGCAACCGCAGCTTCTAAATTGAGTTTTTGTGGAATCCAAACAGTGAGAAAAAAGCTTAAGCAAAGCGTTACAAGCGAAAGGAGCAACAACAGCACTAGCTTTTGCCAAACACCGTCAACAGCTTGCACATTAAGCATACTATCAATTAAATCGCCTGTAAAAATACCCAGCATTGCAATAGCAATATATCCAATTGCCAAACCAAGGGCAGATAGAAACATATGTTTTCGTATAACAAATAAGTGAGAGAGACGTTTATTCATACTCATCATCCCAAAAACAAAATAGCAATTACCTGTACTTGTAAAATAAACACTTAATGGACTCTTTAAGGTTAAAAGCGGGTTTCTCGTATAAAATTGCGTTATCACCCTATAATTTGACGCAGGAAAATACCGTTGAAAGGCTGATTATGAGCGAAAAGCGACTAACTCAAGCACTTCAAAATATACTTGCCAATGGGAATTCTCTTGCTCAAGGTGACGCTTCAAATGTCATTTTGAGTGCACACTACGAAACAGAAGAGTCTGCTAACCCTCATATCAGAGGATTTTTTACACTCACTTCTGCTTTTGATTTAGCAAATTTAGGCCAATTTTCTACAAAACCTTATGGAGACGACATTGTGAGTCTCTCAATACTTGCTCGTAAAAACTATTTTGGAAGTTTTCTTTTCTTTCTAATGCCTTCATCAGAAGATTTCTTTACTTTTACTACAAACCTTATATCAAATAAAAATACACTGCCGCAAAATATTCATCCAGCTGATATTGAACAAATTTATACACTTTATACTCAGATAATCATTACCTATTCCGAGAGAAAACCAAATTGGGAAGCTATTGTTACTTCCTTGCTTATAACGCTTATTACCTGCCTTTCTCCTGATGCTCACTATACATTCACTCCAGGTAACACTAATGAGACGGTCGCTCTTATCCTTAATGAAATTACTGCTCATTCAGAAAGTATTACACTTGCTAAACTTTCAGAAAAATACTCATATACACCAACTTATCTCTCTGAACTTCTCAGACAAAAATGTGGCAAAACTTTTTCTGAACTTGTATTAGAACAAAGAATGGAACGAGCAAAAACGCTGTTAATTCATACCAAATTGCCTGTCTCTACTATTTCTTCAATGATTGGCTATGGTGGAACAACAGAGTTTTATAGGAAATTTAAAGATTACTTTTCTCTTACACCACGTGAAATGAGAAGCGAAACTTTTTAGTCATATTACAGCTGTGGACAAATCTCATCTCCTACAGAAGTCCTTCCCATAGACATAGTGCTTTGGGAAAGTAGGGCTTCTTGCAGGTCATTTGGTAGTGTGTCTGCCACCACGATATTCTCGCCCGTAAAAGGGTGCTCAAACTGAACGTGCCAGGAGTGTAAAAACTGCCTGTTAAGGCCAAGGTTAAGGCTCATATCTTTTTTACCGTAGAGCTGATCGCCGACAACTGGATGACCAATGTGGCGCATGTGAACTCTAATCTGGTGCGTGCGGCCTGTATAAAGATGGCATTCAAGAAGCGAGTAGCCCTCGCCTTTTCTGCCTGCTTCAAAGCGCTCAAGCGTTCTGAAGGTGGTAATGGCTTCTCGTGCGCCCGGAGCGTCTGATACGGTCATTTTGAGGCGGTCTCGCGTTGAGCGAGCAATGCCCGTTTCAATGGTGCCAGAATCATGGGCAACATAGCCTTGCACCAGCACAATGTAGCGTCGGTCAAGCACGCGCAGCCTAATGAGGTCTTGAAGAGCCTTTTGAGCCTCATCGGACTTTGCTGCCAGCATAAGACCAGACGTATCCATATCAAGACGATGCACAATACCAGGACGTTCTTCTCCCTGAAGCATTCCTAGGTGCTCGTAGCCACAGTGTGCTACCAGAGCGTTTGCCAGGGTGTCATCAACGTGGCCAGGCGATGGATGGCAGACAAGGCCAATCTGCTTGGAGAGCACTATGAGGTACTGGTCCTCAAAGCGAATATCAAGGGGAATGTCTGGGTTTGGACGTAAAAGTCCCGTTTGGGGCTCCGCGTCTGGAAGAGACACTAAGAGCCTATCGCCCAACATAAGTTTTTCTGACTTGGAGGTAGCCAGCGTAGCGTTGATGGTTACTCTTCCCTCTTCTACCAGCTTTGCGCAGGCACTTCTTGAGGGAAGTGTATCTTGGGCAGAAAGGAACGCATCTAATCTGACGCCGTCCCCTTCTGGTCCAACTAGTATGTCAACGATATGCTCATTCATTGCCACTACCCTGCTGTTGCTTTTTGTCCCAGATTATCCAGTACACAAAAGCAATAAGGATGCCACAGGTCACAAAGATATCCGCCACATTAAACACGGCAAAATTAACAAACGTTGTAGCAAAGAAATCAGTAACCTGACCATACAAAACACGATCAATGGCGTTACCAATTCCGCCACCTGCGACGCCTCCTAAAAGCGCAATAAGCGGCAGCGGGAGGTTCTCCTCGCGAACTACAAAGCCCACAAGAACGGCGATAACCACAACAGTGAGGGCTACAAAAAAGAGGGCATTTCCAGAGCCCACAGAAAATGCGGCGCCGGTATTGCTTACGTGGAAGAGTTCCATAACACCTGGGATAAAAGGTACTGCGGTTCCCTCTGGGATTGAGGTTCGTACCCAGAGCTTGGTTACCTGGTCAAGCACACAGGCAACAGCGCCCGCCCCGCAGAGAACTGCAAGGCGGGTCACTAGTGTGTGAGTTGTATGTTGCTGCTGGTCAGTGTTCATTTACGCAACAACGTCGTGGCAGCGATGGCAAAGGTGATCCTCACCAAGCTCGCGATAGTTCCAGCAACGGTCGCAGCGCTCGCCGTTTGCAGGATAGACGCTTACGCTCAGCTCAGAACCTTCAGAGACGGTAACCTCAGAGCAGACAAATGCCTCAGCAAAGTCAAGGCCAGCATGAGAAATGGATGCAGCCTGCTCAGCGGTAAGGGTAACCTCTGCACGAGTAGCCTGCGTGGTCTTCTCGGTAACAACACCTGCCTCAAGAGCGGTCTCGTAAGCCTTAGTGTAGGCAGCACGAGCGTCTACCAGTACCTGATATGCAGGAAGCAGCGCTGTGTACTCATCAGTGCTCATAGGAGCCTTATACCAGTCGAGAAGGGCTGCGTACTTCTGACCGTCACGCATAGACTCTGGCAGGAACTGCATAGCCTCGTCGGTGGTGTAAACCAGAATTGGCTGCAGGTCATGAACAAGCATGGAGAGAATCTCTGCCCAAACAGTCTGAGCGCTTCTGCGTGTTGCAGAATCTGCAGCATCGCAGTACATACGGTCCTTAGTTGCGTTCAAATAACCGTTGGAAAGCTCAATGATGTAATCGTAGAGGGTACGGAAGACGTTATTAAAGCGATATCCCTCGTAAGCCTCAGTGACTGCAGCATGAACCTCGCACATACGCGCAAGGACAAGACGGTCATACTCTTCAAGGTCCGCTACAGCAACTGCATCGGTAGCAGGATCAAACTGGCCCTCGAGCTCGCCAAGAAGGAAGCGCAGGGTGTTTCTGAACCTACGGTATGCATCGCCTACCTGGGAAAGAATGGCGTCATCGCAAGGAACATCCGTTGAAGTATCAACAGAAGCAACCCAAAGACGCAGGACATCTGCACCACGCTCGGCGCAAACAGCATTAGGATCAATGACGTTGCCCAGAGACTTACTCATCTTGCGTCCCTGGCCATCAAGCGTAAAGCCCTGTGAGACAACAGACTTGTAAGGAGCAACTCCGTAGGCTCCAACAGAAGTCATGAGAGAACTCATAAACCAACCACGGTGCTGGTCGGAGCCCTCAAGATACATATCAGCTGGGAACTTAAGGTTTGGACGGTGTTTGCAAACAGCAGTGTGAGAAACACCAGAATCCCACCAAACGTCCAGAATGTCCTTGTTTGCCTTGAGATTGTGGCCGCCACACTTAGAACAGACGCAAGCATCGCCTAAATAGGTCTTAGGATCGTCGGTGAACCAAGCATCAGAGCCCTTCTCGCGGAAAAGCTTGATGACAGCGTCAAGTGTCTGGTCATTGATAACGGTTTCGCCGCAATCCTCGCAGGTGAAAGCAGGGATTGGAACACCCCAGTTACGCTGCCTGGAAATGCACCAGTCAGGGCGGCCTTCAACCATAGAACCAATACGCTTTACCGCGTTTGCAGGATAGAACTTAACCTTTGTAAGCTCCTCTGCTGCCTGCTGACGCAGACCAGTCTTATCCATGGAGACAAACCACTGGCTTGTTGCACGGAAGATAACGGGCTCTTTACAACGCCAGCAGTGTGGATAGCTGTGAGTAATCTCTTCTGCAAGAATGAGCGTTCCACGGTCTTTAAGCCACTGAACAATGACAGGGTTAGCCTCATTGACCTCCATACCAGAGAAGGGGCCACCAGTGCCCTGACCGTCACCTTTGAAGAAGTGACCGTCATCATCAACAGGCATGGTCTGTGGGATATCAAAGCGAACGCCAGCGTTGTAGTCGTCTACACCGTGGCCAGGTGCGGAGTGAACAACACCAGTACCATCGTCAAGGGTGACGTACTCTGCATAAATAAACTTGCCAGTGTTGCCAAGATCACCAAAGATTGGCTGCTTGTACTCATTGCCGGCAAGCTCAACACCAGTCTTCTTCCAGGTGTTACCCTCTGCGTCCTGAGCTAGCTTCCAATCGGTATAACCAAACTTAGCAGCAGCCTTCTCTGCAAGAGCCTCGGCAACAATCTCTACGTGTCCATCAGGAAGCTCAAGAGCAACATAGTTAGCTTCTGGGTGCAGAATAACTGCCTCATCTGCTGGCATAGTCCAAGGAGTAGTAGTCCAAATGTCTACCCAGGTCTTACCTGCATAAGCCTCAAGACCCTCTGGAACTGTGGTTAGCTCAAAGCGCACAAAAATAGCAGTTGAGGTGACATCGTGATACTCAATCTCTGCCTCAGAAAGAGCAGTGTGGTCATGAGTGCACCAGTGAACAGGCTTGGTGCCTCTATACACAGAACCCTTATCATAGATGGCCTTGAAAATCTCAACGTCAGTAGCGTCGTAATCATTGACGTAGGTGAGATAAGGGTTATCCCACTCGCCCAAAACACCAAGGCGCTTAAAGCCCTGACGCTGGGTATCTACCTGCTCAACTGCCATCTTGCGGCAGAGCTCACGGATCTTCTCGGTAGACAGCTGATTGAACTTTTCTGTGCCAAGCATCTGCTCAACCTTGTGCTCGATTGGCTGACCATGGCAGTCCCAACCAGGAACATAAGGAGTCTGGAAGCCCTGCATAGCCTTATAGCGGTTGATGATGTCCTTAGAAATCTTATTCTGAGCGTGACCTAGGTGAATTGGACCATTTGCATAAGGAGGTCCGTCATGAAGGACAAACTTGTCATGTCCCTCATTCTTCTTCATCAGAAGTTCATAGACGTTGTTTTGGTCCCAATCAGCCAAACGCTGAGGCTCATTCTGCGCAAGCGATGCGCGCATAGGAAAGCCTGTATTTGGCAGGTTGGTGGTCTTTTTGTACTCGTTTGCCATCAAGCACAACCTTTCTGGGCACAAATAAAGCGCCCGTCCCTCACAGCTGGGACGAAGCGCCACAATACACTTCGTTGTAACCACCCAGCGACGGATATGTCCGTTTACTCGGCTGGCCTGTCACGGCGACCATTTCCGGCAGCATCTACTAGTACAAAATGCTTGTACGTTTGAACTGCAGCTCCGAGGTGATGTTCACACGGACGCAAATGCGGACTTCCACCAACTCCGCTCGCTTGAGATTTGCGCTACCCAGCTACTGTCCTCATCACAGCTTGTGTTAGTAATACTACCACGTCTTGTACGCATTGAACTAAGTAATACGTACGCGTAAACCGTTTTTAACAAATTACACGGAATTCAAATTTTAAATTTTTATAGAAATAAAAAAAGAAGAGTGGGTACAACAAACCTAATATCTAAGTGAGCTCATATCACATTTGAGCCAAACAGGTAAAGGGACGTGTATGGCAGATAACAATAACAAGCACCGTAGATCTATGTCGATGCTACTCTATATTGCAGTAGCCATCTTTGTATATCTCCTGCTCAGCAACACATTATTACCAGGACTTTTGCGCCAACAGGTACAAACTGTTTCGTACAGTGAGTTCCTTAACAAGATTGACAACAATGAAGTTACCAAGGTAGATCTTAATACTGGCAACAGAAACATTAGGTTCACAACAGGCTCTGGAGATTCAGAGAAGGTCTTTGAGACTACGCAGTTCCCTAATGATGCAACGCTGGTTCAGACGCTTAGAGACCACAAAGTTGATTTCTCGGCTTCTATTCCTGACAACTCTACAAATATGCTGCTCTATGCCCTTATTCAGTATGGAATCCCACTAGTTCTTTTCTTGGGCATTGGCTACTTTATTAATCGTTCCCTTAAACGCGCCATGGGAGACGATGGTCCTTCCATGAACTTTGGCGGTGGCTTTGGCGGACTTGGCGGCAATCTTGGCCGCTCAAGCGCTAAAGAAATTAAGGGAGAAGACACGGGCATTACGTTTAAAGACGTTGCCGGCCAAGAAGAAGCTAAAGAGTCTATGCAAGAGATTGTTAGCTTCCTTAAGACCCCTGATAAGTACAAAGAAATTGGTGCTCGTTGCCCTCGTGGTGCCTTGCTTGTAGGCCCTCCAGGTACCGGTAAGACCCTCATTGCTAAGGCAGTTGCTGGTGAGGCAGGCGTTCCTTTCTTCCAGATTGCAGGCTCTGAGTTTGTTGAGATGTTTGTTGGACGCGGTGCTGCAAAAGTCCGTGACCTCTTCAAGCAAGCAAATGAGAAAGCTCCTTGCATCATCTTTATTGACGAGATTGATGCAGTTGGTAAGCGCCGTGACGCTTCCCTTAACTCCAATGACGAGCGCGAGCAGACCTTAAACCAGCTGCTCTCCGAGATGGACGGCTTTGACAACCACAAGGGCATTGTTGTTCTTGCAGCAACCAACCGCCCTGAAACCTTGGACAAGGCACTTCTGCGTCCTGGTCGTTTTGACCGTCGTATTCCTGTTGAGCTTCCAGATCTCAAGGGTCGTGAGGCTGTTCTTCAGATTCATGCTAATGATGTAAAGATGGAGCCAGGCGTTGACCTCTCTATCATTGCTAAGTCCACACCAGGCGCATCTGGCGCAGACCTCGCAAACATCATCAACGAGGCAGCTCTTCGCGCTGTTCGCTTTGGTCGTCGTCGTGTTACCACTGAAGACCTCACCGAGTCCGTTGACGTTGTTATTGCCGGCGCAAAGAAGAAGAACACCGTTCTTTCTGAGCACGAGAAGGACGTTGTTGCTTATCACGAGACCGGTCATGCAATTGTTGGTGCCATCCAGAAAAACGATGCTCCTGTTACCAAGATCACCATTGTTCCTCGTACCGGCGGAGCTCTTGGCTTTACCATGCAGGTTGAGGATGATGAGCGCTATCTGATGAGCAAGAGCCAGGCTATGGATGAGATTGCTGTTCTCTGTGGTGGACGTGCTGCTGAGGAGCTTATCTTTGGCGAGATGACCAATGGTGCTTCCAACGATATTGAGCGTGCAACAGCTATTGCTCGCGCTATGGTCACGCAGTACGGCATGTCTGACAAACTTGGCATGGTTACTCTTAGCCAGCAGCAAAGTCGCTATCTTGGTGGTGGCTCTTCCCTCACCTGTTCTGAGGCAACAGCTGAAGAGATTGATGCTGAGGTTAGACGCATTGTTGAAGAGGGACACCAGCGCGCACTCCAGACACTTAAGGAGAACCGCTTCAAGCTGCATGAGATTGCTCACTATCTGCAGAAGAAGGAAACAATCACCGGCGAGGAGTTCATGAATATCCTCAAGCGCGAGAATACCTTTGCGCCAGTAGTTGAGAACACTAACGAAGAGGGTTCCGCTACTCCTTCAGCAGAGTAATCTTTTCTCATAAGTAAAGTTAAACGGCTGCCTACACTTGTAGGTGGCCGTTTTTTGTACCGCAAATTTTGTACTGCGATTAAAGGCATTCCACCAAAGCTATCGAGCAAAAAGTTACCCAAAAGCAACAGCAGATGACGCTGCAACGTTCAGAGAGTCCACCTGATGTGACATAGGAATGATGGTAGTAACATCACAGGCCGCAATAGTTTTATTATCAAGTCCATAGCCTTCACTACCAAAGAATAGTGCAGCTTTTTTACCTTTTACCAGCTCTTTATTAAGAGGTACTGCAGAATCTGTGAGCGCAAGAGCGCAACGTAGTAAAAGAATGAGCTTTAAGCTTTTCTATAAGATCTAGCGATGTTGTTTCTTCATCCAGGCGAGCCCAAGGCACATTAAAAACCGTTCCCATAGAAACGCGCAAAACTCGTCTTGAGAGGTTGTCAGCACATTTAGCTGTCAAAATAACAGCGTCTACATTAAGAGCTGCGGCTGACCTAAAGACTGCGCCTACGTTATTAACGTCAACCAAGTCTTCCAAAACGGCAATGTGCTTAGAGGTGTTAAGAATCTCTTCTAACGCTACACCTTGTGGCCTTCTCATAGCGCAGAGCACTCCTCTATTCATCTTGTAGCCAATAAGCTGTGTGAGCTGCTCATCTGGAAGAATGAAAATGGGAGTGTTGTCTGACAGAGGACGGAACTTCTCGACAATTTGCAAAATATTGTCTGTATGAGAAGTATTCGCAAGAAATGAGAGCGGTCTACAACCTGCAGCAAGCGCAGTCTCAATCACAAAATGTGACTCACAAATCATGACACCGCGGGACGGATCAAGACGATTACGAAGCTGGTTGTCAGTCAGTCGAGCATACACATCAAGACGATGGTCGTCAGATGAATCTACATGAATAACCGGATATGTTGCCATAAATAACGTACCTCTCGCCTCTTGATAGACAGTATTCTCTCACTCTTGAGGCAAGAGCAACGTCATGTGTTCATGAATTACTTCTGCAACTGTTTTCTCTTAAGGAAGAAACTCAAAGAAACCAGTGAGACAGAAGAGCCCATAAGTGCCCCTTGTAATGCAATCTGAGAATAGTCTGCAGTATCAGGGAGCAAAGACTTCTTCTGAGTTTGCTGAGGCTGCTTAGGCTTCTCTGGAGTGTGAGTCTCAGGCGTTTCTGGAGTAGTCTCAGGCTGCTTCACGTATACGTGAGTCCAATTTGCAGTAATGGCTGGCTGAGAAGTATCACTTGTTCCAATAACAAGATTGACCTTTAAATGCTGGTATGAATCAAAGTGATCTGGATCTGCAGATGTTGGAGTAAGCAGATATTCAATTCGATACTGACCAACAGGCAAGGTGTCATCTTGGTATGAAGAATAGACAACATCCTTGAAATGGTTTGAGAAATAAACAGCATTGCCATCGGCATCAACGACACGAGGTGTGCCATCTGGCAGATAGCTCAAATCAACAGTAAATTGGCCGTTTTCAAACAGTTGAATATCGTAAGTGTTACCACCAGGAGTTCTGCTAATGGCAATATCTCCATTATGAGTAGCAGCACTAACAGGGAAAAGCTGAGTAACATCTTGTGCCTGAATCTCAGCCATAAGGCGAGCTGTCACGGCATCAATATCCAATACTCGCCTTGTACCTGCATCAACCGTGTGATCATAGCTGTAAGAAGAAATAGTAGCAGGAGCATTCTGAAGACCAGCGTCAATAGGCTTTAAAGTAGTTCCAGTATCTGAAACATATGCGGTGTGTGCGAGGGTGTAGTAATACGTAATATGTGTCACATACGTAGTTGGACGGACAACATTACCATCGCCATCATAGCCAGCGGAAATCGTATAAGAGTCAACTTCTTTGTGGTCAAGAATGTCATTACCCACTACCTCTGGAGCCTGGAACAGACCTTGTTTTTCAGTCTTATTTCCGTTGCTATCAACAAACGTTGTGAGGTTGCGATTAATATCAGATATACCTACGTGCATGGTATAGATGTAATAGAAGCCATGCTCTTGATCATACGAGAGCGTTTTTTCCAGCTTATACTGACCCATAGACAAACTAGTATCAATAACAGCAGTATTATCTTGACCAACCGACCCTTGTGCCAGCTGACCATTAGCGATGTATGAATTAATTCTGTCTCTGTGAGCCTGAATATCATTGTCTGAATCAAATTCAAACACCGGAAGCAAGATTCTACGATCAGTTACGCCAGCAAGCTCCGGATGAGTCTGAATGTAAGCATCTACCGCTGCGTCATCTGTTGTATAGCTCAAGGAATCATCTGGCGAGAAAAGCGACAAGTCAAACTGATCTCTATCTAAATAAACAAAATCACTTACCTTGCTATAGTTTGGATGAGAATCAGTGTTAACTGCCTCGTAAGGCTTAACTTGCTCAAGAGTATCAAACGATGTTGAATCATTGCCAACAAGCGAAGCAAAATCAGAAGGAAGAAGCTCATACGATTTGACATCAGTATGTAATAACAACTGATTGGCAGAATGAGAATACGATTGACTTGTTGATGCAGTAGCTACAGCAATTTTAGGAAAAGCTGAAATGCATAAAAGTAGTACGGCAAGAGCAGTACAAACACATCTAATATTTTGCGTAGTACTATTGACTCTAGTTGATGACATACGCTATTGCTCCCCCTGCAATTGAAAAATAATTATTTCTAAATGTCGTATATATTACTCCAGTTTTGTTCTTCTCCTGTGGAAAATAATTCCTCGTAAGTTCCATAAAATATGTGACGAATATGCACTACACTAAGTAGATGTGTCTTTGACTCAATTACAGAAAGCTTGTTTGTCAAAACACACTGATTCTTGCTGTGTAACTTCGTATTTTATAAGGAGTGCTCCTTGGCTAAGCACTTTGCAAAAAGCTCTGCTTCTCACACCGCTAACCTACAGCCTCTTTCCACAGAGGAAGCTACAGAGAAGACACCCTCCCTTAAGGATTCAGTTCCAAGTCTTGGCGATACTGATATGTACGTTGCTCTTAATGAAGAGCAGATAAAAGCCAATCAGCTCAATGATTCTTCACAAGCTACAGAGTCCCCAGAAGAGCAAGCAGCTGATTTAACTGTCATTGCTCCCCTTGATAGTGCAGAGCTTGGAGAAAAAGAAGAAGCTCCTGTTAACCACAAGAAACATCAGTGGTGGAAAATACCTGCCGCGCTCGTTGGTATTCTCGCCCTTGTGTATGTGGGTGGAGCAATCTTCTTTAACTTCTTCTTCATGCCTCAGACCAGCATTTATGGTAAGGACTACTCCTTAAAACCAGCTTCAGATTTGCAGGCTTCTAGAGCAAATGAAGCCTCAAACTATTCCGTCCAAGTCTCTGGAAACGGCGTAGATTTAACCATCAAGGCATCTGACATTGATTTAACGTACGACGCAGCTGGATATGCTCGCGATGCTATTAGCCAGCAGAACCCTTGGATGTGGCCACTGGAACTTACTCGCAGCAGATCCCTGAGTCCACATGCAACCGCTTCATACGATACAAGCAAGGTAGATGCTCTCTTTAATCAAAGAATTGAGCAGGCAAAAGAATCTGCTCACACTCTAGAGAACAATGGAATTACCTATGATAGCTCGGCTAAAAAGTTTATTTTTGCTGACGATGCTATTGCTACAAGACTTTCTCTTGAAGGCGTCCATAAAGACTTGCAGACCGCTTTTGATAATCTGAGCACTACCGTACAGCTTGGTCAAGAAAGCCTTATGAGCGCAGAAGACCTTGATGCTGCTCTGAAGACAGCTAATTCCTACGTTGCCTCTGCGGTTGATTTGATGTTGGGTGACTCTGTTGCATATCAGCTTGATCAAGACACCATTGCTAGCTGGATTAAGTTTGATGAGAATCTCTCTATTTCATTTGATACAGACGCTATTACTAAATGGGTCAACGAGACACTTGCTCCTGCAGTAGATACTCGCGGAACTTCAAGAACCTATAAGCGTTGGGATGGAAAAGAATTCACTACAAAGGCTGCTGGTGCATACGGTTGGGTTATTGATAATGACGCTGCAGTAAAAGCCATCTCTGACGGCCTGTCCGCTGGTCAGGCAACAAAGATTGAACTGCCTACAAAACAGTCGGCCGATAAATTTACTAAACAGGGCGAGCAGGACTGGGGCGGTCGTTATATTGACGTTGACCTTACCACTCAGCATGCTGTTCTTTATGGTGATGATGGCACAATTCTTTGGGAAGCCGATGTAGTAACAGGTATCCCAGACGGACATCACAATACTCCAGAAGGAGTCTGGTATATTACCAGCCACATTAGAGACGCTCGTCTCTTGGGTCCAAACGATGAGTCAGGCCGTCCAGGATGGGATACAAAGGTTGATTTCTGGCTTGGTGTAAAGGGTCAAGAAGTTGGCTTCCACAACGCTCCATGGAGAAGTGCGTTTGGTGGAAATATTTATAAAACTGGTGGTAGTCATGGTTGCATTAACCTAAGCTATGAAAACGCTCAGAAACTCTTTGATATTGCCAAAGACGGAGATCCTGTTATCATTCACTACTAGGTTTTTCTTAGAGAATAATTTATGCGCGCTTTAGAAAATAATTCTGAAGCGCGCATTTATTATGTCTTACGGAAGATCTACAACACGCTCTTTGTTTGCCATAAAATCAAGATACTCTGAACCTAAGCGAGAAGTAATCAATGAACTGGCAGAAGGAAAATCAGAATCACTTTGCTTAATACCAATATTAGCAATATTGGTATATGCATACGAACCTAACAGTCCGTCGTTTGGTTTATAACAAGACATATCAGAAGCACTCGCCTTCTTGGTCCAAATGACGAAAGCGGCAAGCCAGGTTGGGACGCACGAGTTAACTTCTGGATGGGTGTGAAAGGTCAGGAGGTTGGCTTCCACAATGCTCCGTGGTGTGGAGCATTAGGTGGAGATATTTATCGCTATAGCGGTAGCCATGGTTGTGTTAATTTGAGTTACAGCGATGCAGAAAAACTCTTTAACATCTCAAACGACGGTGACCCAATTATCATCCGCTACTAATATCATTTAGCCTGTACATTGTTAAACGTATTATGAAGTGGCTTTACTGCGAATATTCTCTTGGTAATAGGTACCCCAGTCACAAAGTTCTTTCAAAATAGGGTTCATTGTTTTACCTAATTCGGTCAGCGTATATTCCACCTTCGGCGGAGTCTCGGGATATACAACTCTTCTTACTATGTCCTGTTCCTCCAGCTCACGAAGTTGTGACGTCAAAGTTTTGGTTGTTATATTTCCCAATAGCCTTTGCAGTTGATTAAACCGCACTGGACCTTTTGAAAGAAACCAAATAATACGGAGTTTCCACTTTCCCGCTAGTATATTTAATCCAATCTGCATTGGACATTGTTCTGTTATTGACATTGTTTTTGCCATAGCAAACCCCTCTTTTGTAGCGTATCAAAAAGGATAGTACGTATTAAAAAAGTACGTTCTTGTTTGAAGACTCAAAGAAGTTATAGCCTAACTATGGTAATAAAACAACAGAGAGGATTCTTCATATGATTATTGATAGCCATGAACATGTCATGCTCCCTACCACCATGCAGATACAAAAACTAGATGAGGCAGAAGTGGATAAAGCAATTTTATTTACTACTACTCCACACATAGAAAAAGCAAAATTATCCACATTGGAAGATATCAACAATGAAATGCAAATTTTATACAAAGTTTTGGGAGGGGGTTTCACACCACAGAAACGAATAGATAAGATGAAAGACACAATTGCTGAATTACAACGAGCAATAGCTGCAGCGCCCAATAGATTCTATGGGTTTGGTCCTGTTCCACTTGGACTTTCAGTAAAAGAGGCATCGAACTGGATTGAAACATATGTTATTAATAATTCTTTTAAGGGAATTGGCGAATTTACACCTGGTTCTGAAAATCAAGTCGAACAGTTGGACACCATATTCCACGCTTCGTTAAATTACACAAATCTACCTGTATGGGTGCATACCTTCCATCCAGTAACACGAACAGGAATCAGAATATTAATGAATCTATGTAAAAAGTATCCTTCAGTTCCCGTCATCTTTGGACACTTAGGTGGCTCAAACTGGATGGATGTAATTGCTTTTGCAAAAGAACACAAAAATGCGTATCTAGATTTGTCGGCAGCATTTACTCCTCTCTCAGTAAAGACCGCCCTAACTGAACTACCAGAAAAATGCTTCTTCAGCTCAGATGCGCCATTTGGTGAACCTACTTTATCCAGAGAACTTGTCGAATTTGTAAGCCCATCTAAAGAAGTAACCAACATGGCTTTAGGCGAGAACATCGCAAATTTATTAAATCTGTAGCCGTTTAATAATCCATATATAAACTACGTAATAACAACATAAGACAATATCTCTTGAGAGGTTAAAAGCGAGGCATTTGGCCTCCACCAAAGCCCATATTCTTCATCATGGACTCCATGGCGCGGCGGCCCTTCTTTGCATTGCCGCCCTGAGTCATAGCCTTCATCTTGCCCATCATCTTATTCATCTCTCCCCACTGACGAATAAGCTGATTGACTTCCTGAACACTACGACCAGAACCCATAGAAATACGACGGCGTCGCTGACCATTAATAATCTTTGGACGTGCACGCTCTTCTTTAGTCATGGAATGAATGATAGCTTCGATCTTTCCCATAGAGCTATCATCCACCCCACCCTGCTGGGCCATCATACGGTCACCACCAGGTAGAGCGCCAATAAGCTTTGCGAGGCCGCCCATCTTGCGAATCTGATTCATCTGATTAAGCAGATCATCCATAGTAAAACCTTCACGCAACATGCGCTCGGCATCTTCAACCTGCTTCTCATCTGCTGCCTGCTGGGCCTTCTCGACAATAGAGATAACGTCGCCCATGCCAAGGATGCGCTTGGCCATACGATCTGGGTGGAAAACCTCAAGTGAATCGGGTTTCTCGCCCATGGAAACAAACTTGATAGGCTTGCCGGTAACCTCGCGTACGGAAAGTGCACCACCGCCACGAGCATCGCCATCAAGCTTGGACATGATAACGCCGTCAAAGTCTACGCGCTCGGCGAAAGTGCTAACAACATTGACAATATCCTGGCCGGTCATGGCGTCGACAACCATAAGAATCTGATCTGGCTTGACGGCGCGCTTGATAGCAACGGCCTCTTCCATCATTTCTTCGTCAATTTGAAGACGGCCAGCAGTATCGACAATTACCAGGTCGTTGAGGTGGTCAACAGCTTCCTGGATAGCCTGAGACGCAATAGCAACGGCGTCTTTGCCATCTCCACGATAGACTGGCACGCCAATCTCTGAACCAAGTGTTTCAAGCTGATCTGCTGCTGCAGGACGGTGAACGTCGCAGGCGGCAAGCAGAGGATTCTTTCCCTGGGACTTAAGCAGGTAAGCAAGCTTTGCAGCTGCGGTTGTCTTACCGGAGCCCTGAAGACCAACGAGCATGATGACGTTTGGAATGCGGTTCTGTGCCAGCGTAAGCTTGGACTCGGTTGAGCCAAGCAGTGCTGTCAGCTCATCCAGAACGATGCGGACAACGTTTTGAGCTGGAGACAGGGACTCCAGCACGTCAGCGGTCATGCACTGCTCTTTGCAACGGCCAACAAACTCTTTAACCACCTTGTAGTTAACGTCAGCCTCGAGAAGAGCCATGCGAATTTCTCGCATGGCTGAATTGATATCGTCCTCAGTGAGACGGCCCTTTCCGCGCAGAGCGGAAAATGTATTTTGCAGTCTATCTTGCAGGCTGTTAAACATTACTGAACTCCCTCACCAACAAGTGCTTCACAGAATGAACGAGCATCAAACGTCTGAAGATCATCGATTGACTCGCCCACACCAATACGATAAATAGGCAGGTTAAGCTGGTTTGAAATTGCCAGAGCAATTCCTCCCTTTGCAGTGCCATCAAGCTTGGTGACAATAAGACCGTCCAAAGACAGTGCGTCGTTAAACTCTTTTGCCTGATTAAGGCCGTTTTGGCCAGTAGTTGCATCAATAACCAAGACAACACTTACAGGAATATCTCCTGCGCGCTTTCTGGTAACCGAGACAACCTTAGCAAGCTCGCGCATCAGATCAGATGAGGTATGAAGGCGTCCAGCAGTATCAATAAGAACCAGCTCAGTGCCTTGTTTTTCTGCTGTTTCAACAACCTCAAAGCAAACGCTTGCAGGGTCAGCACCACGCTCTCTGGTAACTACTTCAATACCAGAGCGCTCTCCCCATACCTGCAGCTGCTCAATTGCAGCCGCACGGAAGGTGTCAGCGCCGCCAATCAAAGTCTTTACGCCATTAGCATGTGCACGACCAGCAATTTTGCCAACAGTGGTAGTTTTACCAGCACCGTTAATGCCTACGAACAAGACAATAGAGGGCGTATCCGTAAAAGGATCTCTTTCTGCAACAGGAAACTCTGCCGTAAGGCGCTCCACAAGGGCGCGGCGAAGCTGATCGGAGCGCATAAGGTTTTCTCGCGCCGCACGCTCACGCAGGTCATCGGTGACGCGCATAGCCACCTCAGCACCCATGTCTCCCATAACCAGCGTGTCTTCAAGGTCATCCCAAAAATCTTCGGTGACCTCTCCGCCCATATAAAAGATTTCGCTTAAGGTCTCACGAGAACGCTCAAGACCGCGGCGAAGATTGTCCATAAAGCCCATTAGATATCAACTACCTTTCCGGTTGTCCTATCAAGCCTCTGAGAGACAACATGGCTGACACCATCTGCCTGCATAGATACACCGTACAGAACATCAGCCTGCTCCATGGTGCGCCTCTGGTGAGAAATGACAATCAGCTGAGTGGTCTCTTTGAGCTGCTCAATGGCATCAAGCAGCTTGGAGAGGTTGGCGTCGTCGAGCGCAGCCTCAACCTCATCAAAGACATAGAACGGAACAGTGCGTGTCCTATACACAGCAAAGAGCAATGCCAGGGCGGTGAGGCTCTTCTCGCCACCTGACATAAGCATCATCTTGGTAATGCGCTTACCGCGCGGCTGAGCCACAATCTCAATGCCTGTCTCGGAGAGATGATCAGGGTCGGTGAGCTCAATGTGGGCGTGGCCACCAGGGAACAGCATGGAGAAGATCTCGGAGAAGTTCTGGTTGACGCGGTCAAAGACAACAAGGAAGCGGCTACGCATCTTGCGATCAATGGCCGAGATGATCTTCTTCAGCGAGGTTCGAGCAGCCTCTAAGTCAGCTACCTGCTCGTTAATGTAGTCAGCGCGCTCTTTGAGACGCTCGTACTCATCCATGGCAACGGCGTTGACAGGACCCAACGCCTCAAGTTGACTCTTGAGCGACGCAGCAAGGCGCTCTGCCTGCTCTCTGTCTTCTGGCTCAGGAAGCGTCAAAGCCTCGTCCAGTGAAGCGCCTGTGGCAAGAATGGCCTCGATGGCGTTTTGAACCTGAACCTCAAGCTTGCCAATCTCAACGCTAATCTGGTTAGCAGCGTCTTTCTCTTTTTCTACTGCAAGCGCAGCTTCAGAAGCAGCATCTTTTGCCTCAGAGATGGTTTCTCGAAGCGTCTCGGAGTCTGCCTCCGCCAGCGACGCACGATCCTTGAGCCTAGACGCCCACTCAAGCGCTTTCTGGTGCAGAGCGTCGTAGCGCTTGTACAGCGGGTCTACGCGAAGCCTAATTACCTCAAGTGCGTGCGTTGCCTGTTTAGCAGCAGCAAGCTGCTCGTCCAGCTGAGACAGACGCCTCTCAAGCT